>JBJXEZ010000339.1:0-3754 GCA_046153695.1 Saprospiraceae bacterium | reverse complement strand
AGAAACCGTCTGAAAACCCCTGACGGGCGACAAGGCGCTTCTTTTGCCGTCATACGGCGGCTGTTTTTTCGGCAATAGGACAAGACTATTCCCTCAAAAACGAGACTTGCCTGACGCCAAAACCTGCACCTTCTCACCTCGTCAGGGGGTTTCAGACGGTTTCTAAGCGTTTTCCCTCAACAGAAAAACTCTACCTTTGCCCCCCGTTTGAGCACCCTGTTGAGGTGCTGGCGTATTATTCATCGTTCATCCATTCTATTCTTGGGAATCAAAGTATTTGCCCCGGCATCCATCGGCAACCTCGGCGTGGGTTTCGACATACTCGGTATGGCTATCGAGCGGCCCGGCGACGAGGTAATCGCTCGGAAGAGCGACACCCCCGGCCTGCGTATTGTCAAGATCACCGGCCACAGCGGCAAACTGCCCTACGAGCCGGAACGCAACACTGCGGGTGTAGCCGCCCTGCGCCTGCTCGATCACCTCGGCGAAACCGGGCGCGGTATCGAATTGGAAATCCACAAAAAAATGCCCCTCGGCAGCGGCCTGGGCAGCAGTGCCGCCAGCGCCGCCAGTGCTGTGCTGGCCGTGAGTGAATTGCTGCGCACGGGCATGAGCAAACGTGAACTGCTCCCGTTCGCCTGTGCGGGCGAACAAGTGGCTTCGGGCGATTTTCATGCCGACAACGTGGCACCGTCGCTACTCGGCGGCATTGTGCTTATCCGCGACAACGCAACGCTCGACGTTCACCGCCTGCACGCACCGCGTGGCCTGTACACCGTGGTAGTGCATCCGCACATCGAAGTGCTGACCCGCGAGGCACGTGCCATACTCCGTCCCGACGTGCCGCTGGCTGACTATGTGCGCCAGAGTGCCAACGTTGCCGGGTTTGTCGCGGGTTGCTACACGGGCGACCTCGGCCTGATCGGGCGCAGCCTTCGCGACGACATCATCGAGCCGCAACGAGCCGCGCTTATTCCTGGTTTCCACGACGTGCAAGCCGCCGCGCTGGCCGAAGGGGTACTGGGATGCAGCATTTCCGGGGCCGGGCCGTCCATTTTTGCGCTCTGCGCAAACAGTCTTGTGGCCGAAAATGCAGGCCAGGCAATGCAGCAGGCGTTTGCTCGCCTCCGAATCGAAAGCACGGTGTACATCTCGCCGGTCAATCAGGAAGGAGCCGTCGTCTGTTAAAAAAATGGTAACTACTCGTATGGCAGCACATTGTCAGCAATAACAGCAGCAATTTTGCCGCTAAATATTATTTGACGGCTCGTTTTATTCCAAAAAAATAGTGGAAATGGTGGGCCGGTAAAACAGATACGTACATGAAAAACAACATCTTACTTCCCCTATTTCTGCTCACTTCGACCTGCATTTTTGGGCAGGTTAGTTCGGCTATCACAGTCATCCCGCAGCCAGTCAAGGCATTTATCAAAGAGGGCAAATTCCAGTTGAAGCCCGACACCCGTATCTACTACCCGCAAGGGCAGCCTGAATGGGAAACGGCGGCGCAGTATTTTATGGCCGTAGCCCAAGCCTCGACGGGCTTTCAGTTGGTAGCGCAGCCGTACAAGACCGCCCCCGCTCAACCACGAGCCAACGGCATCTATTTTTTGCCCGATAATAACATTGACCAAACCGAGGGCTACCAGTTGGAAGTGATTCCCAACAGCCACGTCGCAATCCGCGCCCGTACCGCCGCCGGTGCATTTTACGGTATGCAAAGCCTGCGGCAACTTTTCCCGCCCAGGTTCAACAGCGCCCAGGTGGTAAAGGATTCAACCTGGTCGATCACGGGCTGCGTTGTCACCGACAATCCCCGCTTCGGCTACCGGGGCATGCACCTCGATGTGAGCCGCCACTTTTTTTCGGTGGATTTTGTGAAACGCTACATTGACCTGCTGTCTTTGCACAAGTTCAACCGCTTCCATTGGCACCTCACCGATGATCAGGGCTGGCGCATCGAGATCAAAAAATACCCAAAACTTCAAACGGTGGCTGCCTGTCGGAAAGAGACCGTCATTGGTCACGCCACAGATGCCCCGGCCAAGTTCGACGGCCAGGAACACTGCGGCTACTACACACAGGAGGAAATCAAGGACATCGTAGCCTACGCCCGCAAACGCTTCGTGACCATCGTGCCCGAAATCGAAATGCCGGGCCATGCGCGGGCCGCTCTTGCTGCCTACCCCGAACTCGGCTGTACCGGCGGGCCATACGATGTGGCCACTACCTGGGGCATTTTCGAAGACGTTTTTTGCGCCGGAAACGACAAGACGTTTGAGTTCATAACGGGCGTGCTGGACGAGGTGAGTGCGCTGTTTCCCGGCGATTATGTCCATGTGGGCGGCGACGAATGCCCCAAGGTTCGCTGGAAGGCCTGTCCAAAATGCCAAACCCGCATGAAAACCGAAGGCCTGAAAGACGAGCATGAGCTGCAGAGCTACTTCATTCGCCGGGCCGGGCAGGCTTTGGCTAAACACAAGAAAAAACTTATCGGCTGGGACGAAATTTTGGAAGGAGGCCTGGCCCCCTCCGCCACTGTGATGAGCTGGCGCGGCACGGAGGGTGGTATCGCAGCCGTGAAGGCTGGCCACAACGCCATCATGTGCCCCGGCACCCACTGCTACTTCGACCACTACCAGAGCGACCCGGCCACTGAGCCGCTCGCCATCGGCGGGTTCACCACCCTGCAACGCGTGTACAGCTACGAGCCGGTGCCCGACACCTTGAACGAAACGGAAGCGCGGTTTATCCTCGGTGCTCAGGGCAATGTATGGACGGAATACATGGCAACACCTGCCCAGGTCGAGTACATGGCCTTCCCGCGTATTTGCGCCATGTCGGAAGTGCTTTGGACACCCGCCAGCAAACGAACCTGGCCGGATTTTGCCCGCCGCTTGAAAAACCAGTTCAAGGTGATGAATGTGCTGGGTGTCAATTACGCCCGCAGTTTTTACGATGTCAAGTCCAGTTTTGCGGGCGGATATGTGGTACTCAACTCCAATGACCGCACCGTACAAGTAAAGTACACCCGCGATGGAACTGATCCAAAACCCACCTCTGCCGGCTTTTACTCACCCATCGGATTGCAACAAAGCAGCACGATCAAGGCTGTGGCTGTAGTGGACGGCGAGGTAGTAGGCAAAGTGCTGACGGTGCGGTACCTGGTACACAAGGCATTGGGCAAGTCATACACCCAGACCACCCAGCCCGATCAGTACACAGGCGGCGAGCGCCACGGCCTGACCAACGGCGTGAGCGGCGCCTTGCGCTCGTGGAACAACTGGATAGGCATCAAAAACGACCTTGACCCCGTTATAGATTTCGGCGAGTCAACGGCGTTTTCAAAAGTGAGCGCCAACTACATGAACAACAAGGAATCGTGGATTTACCCGCCGCGCAGTATCGAGATTTTCATTTCTGACGATGGTCAGAATTTTACCTCTATCGGAAAAAAAGTTATTGATGCCGCCGGGATGAAAGGCAACACGGTTGAAACCGCTTCTTTTTCGACCCCGGGAGCCAAGGGCCGCTACCTGAAATTAGTAGCTCAAGCCTTCGGACCGATACCGGACAACGCCGCAGGAGCTGGCAACAAAGCATGGCTGTTCCTGGACGAGATTATCGTGGATTGACCAAGTCCAGTGACTTGAAACAAAGTCAAATAAAGTGACCGGGTGACTTCAAGTCACCCGGTCACTAATCAGGCTGTAACTAATCAACCTGTTTTTTTAACCAAACCCATCACACATAT
>JBJXEZ010000335.1:0-14090 GCA_046153695.1 Saprospiraceae bacterium | reverse complement strand
AGCCTTCTCGCCCTCCCCAAAAAACGTAGTTCTCCCCACCGAGCGCTAGGGTGAGGTCGAGTGCCATTTTTACCTGTGCGCCAGCGCGAGCAACGACGTCAAAATCGGGATTAGTGGCCGCCCCATTCATGTACCGGGGGTGGCTGAACAAATTAGCCGTACCCCAGAGAACCCGTACGCCTGAATCAGCCATTTTTTCTTTGGCATACGCCCCGATGGCGTGCAAGCGCTGTTCAGTTTGTGTCAGCGTATCGGCTTCCTCTACAAGATCGTAGTCATGAAAACAAAAGTATGGCAGGCCTAACTTGGTAATCAGTTCAAAGGCGGCATCCATTTTATCGCGGGCCTGTTGCATCGGATCAGCAGCCTGCATCCACGGCAGTTGCCGAGTTGCCCTTCCAAAAGGATCGCCACCTGTACCGCACAATGAATGCCAGAAAGCCACAGCAAACCTGAAGTGTTCGCGCATGGACTTACCCGCGACTACACGGGTTTCATCGTAGTACCGGTATGCCAACGGATTGTCGGTATCCCGGCCCTCGAACCGGATTTGGCCGATTTCTGGGAAGTAATCGTGTTTGCCCAAAGTTTTATATTTTTTAAAAAGTAAGGCGTTGCTTCAAAATGCCCAATGGTGGTCACTTGAGAATAAATAAATTCCTCCCGCTGTCCTTTACAATTTTGTTTCGCGCTTGCCCGATCTTCTTACTGATCAACAAGAGTTTTTGAAGCGCACTCTCATCGCCATTTTGCTGGGCTATTTTGAGTCGCGCCTTGTTGATTTCCAACAGTTTGTTGAGTTTTTTGATTTTGAAAAGGCTCAAGGATTTTTGAGCATCGGCATCAAAATTCAATTCAGGCATTTTTTGGTTTTGCAACGGCAAATTCCGCAACTCCACCCAATTGGGCGAGTACTCCCATGGTGAGGTAAGCAGGTCAATTGCCAGGTCGCGCACCTCTGCATGTTCATGGGCCATAAAATAGGCCTGACCCACCGGCTGTTCCTGCACCAACAGGGCGTGGCATTCGCGGGCGATGCGGCCGTAGAGCGGGTTATCGAAATCGGCCAGCGATTCTTCGATGTCCGACAGTACCAGCTCGGCCACAGTGATTTTTTCATCGGGCAGCAACTGATCGCCGAACTGAACCAAGAGCCGTATGATATCCCGCTCCTGAAATTCATCGCTGCGTTGTACGGACTTTTCTGGCGCGGAAACACCCGGTTCCCAATCTGCCACCGGCAAGTCCGGCGGAGGCGCATCGGGCCAGGAGTCGCTGGCTGCACCGGGTTGTCGAGCGTCACGGTCGGCTTTTTTTCGCATAGCCGACCCGATTAGTTTGTTTGTTTCTTCGTGTAGTACCTGTTCCGATACTTCCAACAGTCCTGCACATTCGCGCAGGTACGTTCCGCGCTTGATCGGATCCGGAATCTTGGCAATGCTGCCCATGATATCCTTGATTAGCCCGGCCCGGCGAATCGGGTCGCCCTTGGTTTCTTCGATCAATAAATTGGTTTTGAACAGGATAAAATCCCTGGCTTCGCGCTCGATATATGCCTCAAATGCCTCGCTGCCAATCTTTTGGACGTAACTGTCGGGATCCTCTCCTTCTGGCAGGAGTACGATTTTTACGTTCAGGTCTTGTTCCAGGGCTAAGTCAAGCCCGCGCAATGCGGCCTTTATACCAGCCGGGTCACCATCGTACAGAATTTTCAGGTTGGCCGTGTTGCGCTTGATAAGTTGCAACTGCCCCTCCGTAAGCGAGGTACCGCTGCTGGCCACCACATTCTCGATACCCGCCTGGTACAGGGAAATCACATCCATGTAGCCTTCCACGAGGATGCACTCGTCCTGCTTGCGGATGGCTTTTTTCGCCTGATACGCCCCGTAAAGCGTTTTGTTTTTGATGTAAATCTCTGTCTCGGGGCTGTTGACGTACTTCGGAATGGTTTTGTCCGCCGACATGGTGCGCCCGGCGAAGGCAGCCACCTTACCCGACAGGTTGTGGATGGCGAACATGACGCGGCCACGGAAAAAGTCCCGCGTACCGTCCTGGCTACACAAGCCGGTTTTTTTCAACAGTTCCACGTTGTGGCCAGCGGCCTTGGCGCGTTGCAGGAGCAGGTCACGTTGGTCCGGCGCGTAGCCGAGGCCGAAGGCGCGTATGGTATCTTCGCGCAGGCCGCGTTTTTTGAAATAAGAAAGGGCCACGGACTTGCCTTCGTCGGTGTCGAACAGTTGGTCCTGAAAATGTTGTAAAGCAAAATCGTTGACGATATACAGCGATTCTGCGAGCTGCTGCTCGGCCATCTGCTCCGGCGTGCGCTCGATTTCCTCGACTTCAATTCGATACTTCCGAGCCAGCCAGCGCAGCGCATCGGGGTAAGTGAAGCCTTCCAGTTCCATGAGAAACGTGACCGCATCACCGCCCTTGCCACAACCGAAGCACTTGAAAATGTTCCGCGCCGGATTGACGTTGAACGACGGCGTTTTCTCATTGTGAAATGGGCATAACCCAATCATATTCACCCCGCGCCGGCGCAGGGTCACAAAGTCCTCGATCACTTCTTCGACGCGAACGGTGTCGAGTATGTCCCGAACTGTCTTGGGCGGAATCATGGGACAAATGTAATCAAAAGCCGATCAGCCCTCGAAGAACAACGAAATAGTAAATGTTCGAGAAAGTACTTTTTCCAGGATTGTACTCTGCTCCAGGCCTTCGTTGTAAATCAGGATATTGTTCAGGCCCTGCGACACTTTGAACTCGGGCGAAAAGATAAAATAAGGAAAAAAGAACTGGATACCCCCGCCGTACTCGAACTGAAAATCAGTGGGTGAAATTTTAATCAGGCCGGATGCCTGGCGAGAGCGGGAATCGCTGGCCACGTCGAATACGTACTTGACGCCTGCAATCAGGAAAAGGCGAAAATCATGATAGGCCACTGATTTGTAGCGAACTTGAAATGGCAATTCGACAAATACCGACTCGATTTTCCGCGTCAGTGAAAGGGACTTTTCGCCTGGTGGCACGTACTGGATATTGCGCTCCGCAAACGACAGCGTGGGCAGGAAACGAACGTCGAAATACTCGCCGATCTTGAGATTCGACACGATTCCAAGATTGAACCCGGGACCGGTCACAGACTGGGCGAGGCTGAAGGAATCGTTTCGGATAAAATCCAGCGAGTGGTAAATTTTGAAGTCGCTTTGGTTTAGGCCAAGGCTGATGCCAAAATAGTACGGCTTAGCCTGAAAGTCCTTGTAATTAAAGTTGTGGCCCTGGGAACGCTGCGCGTAAGCCCCTGCTGGAGAGAAAAGTACCCAGAAAACAAAAAGAGAGAGTACTACCGTGCTTTTTCGGCTGTGTAAATCGAGCATATTCCAAATGTGAGTCGTTCGCATCGTGGGTGTTGAAAACCGGTTTTGGATAAAATATTGAGAAAATCGTCGCCTTCGGGGAAGGCTTGAACGCTTTCAAAAAGGTAAGTGTAGGCACGCATATCACGGCTGGTTAAACGCCCGATGAGCGGCAAAACGTATTTGAAGTAGGTGTTGTACAGTTGTTTCAGCGGAAATACCCTAGGCCGCGAAAACTCCAGTATGACCGCCCGGCCACCCGGTCGAAGCACGCGCAACATTTCTGCCAGTCCGGCATCCAGGTTCTCGAAATTCCGAACACCGAACGCCACAGTCACGGCATCAAACGAGTCCGGTGTAAATCGCAGGCGCTCACTGTCACCGGTTTCCAATTGGATTGTCTCCGAAAGTCCTGCGCGTTTTATTTTTTCACGCCCGATTTCGAGCATTTGGTTGGCAATGTCCACGCCGATTATTCGGTCTGGTTGTACTATTTTGGCCGCCATAATGGCTACATCAGCCGTGCCTGTTGCCACGTCCAGGATTTCCTTGGGGGCACTTGCACGCAAATTGTCCAGCGCTTTGCGTCGCCACCACACATCAATACCCAAGGAAAGTACTCGGTTAAGCAAGTCGTAGCGCCGTGCGATCTTATCGAACATACGCTCTACCTGCTGCTTCTTACTCTCACTCGCGCCGCCATAGGGCGTTACCACTGGTTTGTCGTTCATGGTCAAAAAAGTGCGCAAAACTAAAAAAGGTTTCTGGTAAGCGGACTGGAAGGTGGTTTCTGGTTTGTGCGTTTCTGGTTGGGCACTACTCTAACCAGCATCCATCACCCCAGTTGGATGTTTTCAATAATTTCCAACCCGTAGCCTATGAAGCCGGTTCTGGGTTTGGGGTTGTTTGTCAGTAGGCGAATTTTGCTGATTTTAAGGTCTCGAAGGATTTGGGACCCGACACCGAAGTCCTTTTTGCCCATGCTGGTATGCAGTTCAAACTTTTCTGGTTCTCCGTCGTCCATGTACTGTTTGTAAATTTTCAGTCGGGCAAGCAGGTCCGCCTTGTCTCCCTGGCGCAGGTAAACGAAAGCGCCTTTCCCTGCCTCGGAGATAGTTTGCAGGGCTTGTTGTATCTGTTCTCCATAGTTTGAGAGCAAGTTTCCGAGAATTCCTCCGGTTTCCGACCAGGAGTGTACGCGCACCAGCACCGGTTCATCCTCCTGCCAGTCACCCTTTTTTAGCACCAAATGGCAGTCGCCGTTGGAAACATCGGTGAAAACAATGGCCTCGAAATCGCCATATACAGTATTCATGCTTGTTTGAAACTCCCGCCGTACAAGGCGTTCCGTGCGCATCCGATAGGCGACAAGGTCGTCAATCGAGATGATCTTGAGGTCAAATTTTTGGGCGACTTCCAGCAATTGAGGCAGTCGGGCCATTGAGCCGTCCGGGTTCAGTATTTCCACCAGCACGCCAGCCGGAAAAAAGCCTGCCATACGGGCAAGGTCAACTGCCGCTTCAGTGTGCCCAATCCGGCGCAAAACGCCACCCGTTTTGGCTCGCAACGGGAAAATATGCCCTGGGCGGGCAAAATCGCTGGGCTTGGCACCAGGTGAGGTCAGGTGGCGAATACCTGTTGCACGGTCGTATGCGCTGATACCAGTACTGCATCCGTGGCCAATCAGGTCAATTGAAACGGTGAAAGCGGTTTCGTGCAGCGCCGTATTGGAATTTACCATCAACGGAAGGTTGAGGTCATCGGCCAGTTTTTCTTCGATGGGCGTGCATATTAACCCTCGACCGTGTAGGGCCATGAAATTGATGATCTCCGGAGTAACGGCTTCAGCGGCGCAAATAAAATCGCCTTCGTTCTCGCGGTCTTCGTCATCTACGACGATCACGACCTTGCCAGCCCGGATTTCGAGCAAGGCTTCTTCGATGGTATTCAATTGAGTCATGCGTTGAAAATTTGCTTTGTGGATTTTCGCCACAAATATCTTTCAAAGCACCTACTCATTCGGTGCCTGCACCAGAATATTATTAGGAATTCAGTAAGTTAGCCGCAGGCCCATGCCATGGTCAGTCATTCCGATGTGGAGTTCCGTTTCGGGTAGTCCAGTATGTTTTGGGCCACTATTGTACAGGTTGACGGCATTTTTAGCGTGTTTGTTGTAGGCGCTTGAAAATGGAATGGAGAGCACGATAAACCCCGCCCCGATACCGGCCAGGCCCCAATTCGGGTCGCCGCCGCCAATGGCAGTGCCCAACGGCCAGCCAACCAAAAAACCGCCGATGAACCCGAAAATATTGGCTGTTGTGTAATTGCTGCGGGCTTTTTCCATTGATTGGTTTGCTTCGGGGATGGATGCCACCATCTCGTGCAGTTGTTTGGGTGACAAATTTTTCCCCTTGTACCGAAAAACGGTACCAAAGGCTTTTCTGACTTCAATCGAATCGGTTTGCGTTTGGCAAAAGGCTCCTGATACAGGCTCGAGTAGCAGGAAAAACAGTAGCAAGTGTTTTACGTTCATGGTTGTACAAGTTTTGTTATCAGTTTGCAAGTTAGAATGACAGCACCCCTATTTTCCAATGATCTCGAAAATTTGTTCTACTCGGTTGCCGTGTTGGTCCACCAATGCGAGGGCATGTTTGCCAACTGGCGGCTGCAGAGCCATTTGATGAAACGTCGTAGTGCTGCCTAGGAAAACCCCGTCGAGGTGCCAATAGATTTCGGTACCGGGTTTTCGGTGCGCCACTTGAAAAATAGTGCTGCTCAGCCGGCCGTCGAGGTCTACCGGGACAAATATGCGCGTCGGGTCTTTGGGATAAATTAGTTGCATAGGTGCGTGATCCGTAGCGGCGGCGGTTCCTATACAATCCGATCGAAACGGCGGCGGAGGCAGGTAAGTAGGGTTTTTTCGAATGAAATAGAACTCTTGCAATGGCGACAAAACAAACCAGGGAACGTGCTGCATCCTGTCTGGCGGTTCGCATATGCTGTGTACCTGCCAAGCACCCGAAGGATCGAGGTGGAGCAACTGGTGGTAAAAGCAGGCCTTTGCTCGCAACCCGGTTTTGGGAATCCATGCCGTATCGGCCTCACAGTACTTGTTGGCTCGAAAACCACTTTGCCGGCAAACGGCAGTCTGGGTCATATCGTCGTAAGGCGGGTCAAACCATTCACCGGAGTCAGGCAACTGCTCAAACAACTCGAATAGCACGGGAGCAGCAATGTCAACGCCGATAAGGCCTGGCCTGCCCTCGCCGTCTGCGTTGCCCACCCACACCCCCACGGCATAACGCGGGGTCACGCCCGCAGCCCATGCGTCACGAAAACCGAAACTTGTGCCCGTTTTCCAGGCTATCTGGCGGCTGGCACGAAAGAGTTGCCACTCACCTGCGCTGGTCGGTCGCTCTACTTCCTGCATGGCTTCGAAGGCATACCAAATGGAGGCGGCACCAAGGTTACCTGCGTCTGTTTGTGTTTTGGCAGTTGCCGAGGTGGCATTTTTTGTCTCTTGAAAAAAAGTGGGCGAGCGAAAATCGGCAGCATGATAGCGTCCGTTTCGTCCGTAAAAGGCACCGAGGCGCCGTGCCATGCAGGCATAAATATTGGTGATATCGAGCAGGTTGGCCTCTGCGCCACCAAGGATGAGCGACAAACCGTAGTGCGCTGGCGGTTTCTTCAGCGTGGATATCCCGAGTTTCTTGAGTTCAAAATGAAATTTTTCAAGGCCGTGCTCTTGCAGTAAACGCACGAACGGAACATTGAGCGAACGCACCAAAGCACGTTTGGCGGGTACCACGCCGTCATAGGTTTCAAAATAGTTTTCCGGTTTGTAGCGCCCGAGTGTAGTTGGCACATCGTGCAGAAGGCTTGTTGGCAAAATATCGCCGTTTTCTATGGAGAGTGCATAAAGAAAGGGCTTGAGAATGCTGCCAGTGCTGCGTGGAGCGGCAATCACATCCACATGCTCGCCGTGGTCGGCTCCGGCGCCGGGTACGTTTCCGAGGTAAGCCAGCACGTTTCCGGTATGTACATCCAGGACTATAGCAGCGAGATTGTGGATGTCATTGCCTCGGTACAGGTTATGCCTACGGGCCAAAACCTCCGCTGCTCGCTGCTGCAGCGCCCGATTGATGGTGGTGCTAAAACGCCCGATATGCGTTTTTTGGGCACTTGCTGCCAATCGGTCAAGCAGGTGTGGAGCCAACTGTGGAAGCGGGAGCGGTGCATTCGGGAGCGGTTCTTCTTTTGCGAGTGAGCACGCTGATTCGGATATTTTGCCAATGGCAAACAGGCGATCAAGTAAGTGGTTGCGCTTGGCCAGGAGCGCGGAACGGTTGCGCCCAGGGTGGATTAGTGACGGGCTGTTGGGCAATACGGCTAAGGTTGCCGTTTCTGCCCAGGTTAACGCACCCGGACGTTTTCCGTAGTACCGCCAGCAAGCAGCCTCCAAGCCAACAACATTTCCACCGAAAGGTGCATTGGCTGCGTACATCGACAGTATTTTTTGCTTGGAATTTGTCAGTTCCAAACGAGTGGCCATGCATATTTCTGAAATTTTTTCCCAAATAGTACGCCTCGGGTTGTGCCGCGAAAGTCGGATAACCTGCATCGTTATGGTGCTGCCTCCGCTGACCACGCGCCCCTGCCGGGCATTGCTCCAAAACGCCCGCACTAAACCAACCGGGTCTACGCCAGGGTGCCACCAAAACCGTTTGTCTTCAAATTCAACTACACAGGCCTCGTATTTCTCCGGCAGCGTGTCTTGCATCGGAAAACGCCACTGCCCGTCGTTAGCAATCCGGGCGCCGAGCAAGTCGCCATTGCTGTCTTCCAAAACGATGCTCAAAGGGGCATCAAATAATGGTTTGGGCAGACAAAAAAGCCAAAAAATACCCAACACCAACACCGTTGCAAACGTTTTTGGGCGGGCACGAACACAGGCTTCCAAGCGCGTTTTCGTTAGTTGAAAAAAACGCAAAAAATAGTGTCGTGCGGTATGAAAAAAGTAGTCGAACGGGTGTCGGCCAAGGCGATACATGGATCAAAGGACGAAAAACGCAGGGGCATTTTCGCAACTTATTTGGCAACAAAATTGTAACAGTTGTCCTATTGTGGTTTCCATATCTGCTTTTTCAGAAAAAGTCAATACGTTTGGCAAAAAATTAGTGCAAGCGAGCGCGTTTAAATTTCAGTTTCCGGGCTTCAAGCGCCAAATGTAAACACGCTCAAAAAGTAACTTCAAACCTGTCCAGTATGCGCCAGTTAAAGATCACCCACAAAATTACCACACGCGAAAGCCTCGCGTTGGACAAGTACCTGACTGAGATCGGTCGTATCCCCATGCTTGGTGTGGAAGAAGAGGCTATTTTAGCCCGCCGCGTTCGGGAAGGCGACCAAGAGGCATTAGACAAACTGACACGCTCCAATCTGCGATTTGTAGTTTCGGTAGCCAAACAATATCAGAACCAGGGCCTTAGCCTGTCGGACTTGATCAACGAAGGCAACGTAGGCCTGATGAAAGCAGGCAAGCGCTTCGATGAAACGCGGGGCTTTAAGTTTATTTCCTACGCCGTTTGGTGGATCCGACAAAGTATTCTACAGGCTATCGTCGAAAACAGCCGGATTGTGCGCATGCCCCTCAACAAGGTAGGTTCGTACAACAAAGTGAACGAGGCATACATCTCTTTCGTGCAGGAATTTGAGCGTGAACCGTCGGACGATGAGCTGGCTGAATTGCTCGAGATGACTCCACGCGAGGTACAAACCATGTTGCGTAGCGGCGTCCGACATGTATCGTTTGATGCGCCTTTGTCCAACTCTGATGAAGGCGAGGCCACCATGCTCGACGTTTTCATGTCCGAAGACGCGCAAGAACCCGATCTCGAACTTATGGCTGAGTCGCTTCGGGAAGAAGTGGCTCAGGGACTTTCCATTTTGTCACCTCGTGAAGTGGAGGTTATCGCCTCATACTATGGCCTTACCGGCTACAAACCGTTGAACCTGGAAGAGATCGGCGAGCTGTACGGCCTCACCCGCGAGCGGGTTCGGCAAATCAAGGAACGCGCCATTCGCAGGCTTCGCAAAGCGTACAACCGAAACACACTGAAATCGTACCTCGGTTGATTTTGATCGCCACCCTTCGCTACTTGCCAGCGAAATGTACCTTTGCGGCTCATAACTGACAGCGCGGTGGCCTTCCCATCGTCTTCCGACTACCGTGAAGATTTTACAGATTTGCAAAAAATTCCCTTTCCCGCTCAAGGACGGCGAAAGTCTCGCAGTGACGTACATGGCGCGGGCTTTTCACGATTTGGGTTGTACCACTACGTTGCTGGCCATGAACACCAGCAAACACTGGTTCGATACGAACAACATTCCCCCTGAACTGGCGCATTACAATACGGTACACACGGTATCGGTGGACAACCACATCCGATTTTTTGCAGCCCTGGAAAACTTGTTCTCCGACCGCTCTTATCATGTCGAACGTTTTGAAAACCAGGATTTTGCTGACAAGTTGGTGGAAATTTTGCAAAACGACTGGTTCGACGTCGTGCAGTTGGAGACGCTGTACCTGGCTTCGTACATTCCCCTGATTCGGCAACATTCTTCGGCTGTTGTAGCCCTGCGAGCACATAATGTAGAGCACGAAATTTGGGAGCGTGTGGCAGCCAACAGCGTTTTTTTGAAAAAATGGTACCTGCGTACCATTACACCGCGGTTGAAAAAATTTGAAAAAGAAAACCTCAATCAGTGCGACTTGTTGGTGGGGATCACGGAGCGCGATGTGGAACAGTTCCGGGCACTTGGATTGAAAAAGCCCGCTACGGTCATGCCCATCGGCTTGGATTGCAGCGACTATCAGGCCGACCCTGCCAGTTTTCAACGCCCACTGAGCCTGGCTTTCATCGGTTCGTTGGACTGGATGCCCAATGTAGAAGGACTTACCTGGTTTCTTGAGTCCGTATGGAAACCCTTGCTTGCACCCCAGTTTCCTAACCTGACATTGCATATCGCGGGCCGTAATACGCCATCCTGGCTGCACCGGTTGCGCCTGCCGCGCGTACATGTGTACGGGGAGGTTGCGAGCGCTTCCGAGTTTGTTAATCAGCATTCTGTGCTGGTCGTGCCGTTGCTGGCAGGTGGTGGTATGCGGGCAAAAATTCTGGAAGGTATGGCCTTGGGCAAAGTGGTGCTTTCCACCTCCATTGGCCTGGAAGGTATAAAAGCCCGGCATTTGCATGAAACATTGGTGGCCGATACGCCCGAAGATTTCTTCAGTGCCGTTCAATGGTGCTATGCCCAGGGAGACGACCTGGTGCAAATGGGCCAGCGTGCACAGGTGTTTTGCGCCGACAATTTTGACAACATGGAGATTGGGCGGCGGTTGATAAAAATCTATCAAAACATGCGCTCAACAGCTTCGGTGTTTCGCTATTTGTAGTGGCCGCTTGCACACATGGGCCGGTTTGTCGAATCTTGCGGACGGTATTAAACAAACAAAACGATGAAACACTCCAACAAGCGTCAAACACCGCTTCCTAAAAGCAAACAGCCTCCAGCCAAGCCGCCTGCAGTGGGTTCACCTGGCGGGGCATTTCCGATAAAAAACTTCCTGGTGTATGGCACACTCATCGCTGCGATGCTCTTCGTGTTTTTCGTGCGGTTCCGCTTGCTTTCACTCCCGCTGGAGCGCGATGAAGGCGAATACGCCCTCATGGGGCAGCTTATTTTGAAAGGAATACCGCCTTACGAAATGGCTTACAACATGAAATTGCCCGGCACATATTACGCGTATGCGCTTCTGATGGCAATCTTTGGGCAAAGCCCCGAAGGCATTCACGCCGGGCTTCTGGTGATGAACCTTGCGAGCATGGCTTTGCTCTTTTTTATTGGAAAAAAACTGGTCAACGAAACGGTCGGTGTGCTGGCGGCGGTGTCGTTCGGGCTACTCACACTGGCACCGTACACATTGGGTTTATCGGCACACGCCACGCATTTCAACGCTCTGGCGGCACTTGGCGGATTTTACCTGCTTTTAACTTTTACCGATCGCCCTACCCTACTTCGTTTGGTTTCCAGCGGTTTTTGTTTCGGCCTGGCTTTTATCATGAAGCAGCAGGCCGTGTTTATACTGTTTTTTGGCTTGGCAGCGCTGGTATTATTTGAAACCAACCGCAAGCCGCGCAACCTGAAAAGCAGTTTGTTCAACCTGGTTGCCTTCGGATTTTCGCTCGTTTTGCCCTACTTGTTGGTTGTGCTCGTAGCCGTGGCCACAGGCAGTTTCGACAATTTTTGGCACTGGACCGTGGAATATGCACAGCAATACGCCACCATAAAGCCGTGGGACCAGGCCTGGGGTTCGCTTAAAGCCAATTTTGAATTGCTAAGCATTGGACTGGTACCGTTTTGGCTGGTTGGAGCGGCCGGCCTAGTTGCTTTGTTTTTTTCGGAATCAGCGCGCAAGTACCGATGGACCATCTTGGCGTTCACGCTTTTTTCGGCGCTTTGCGTCGTGCCAGGACTGTATTTCCGGCAGCATTATTTCATCGTTTTTTACCCGGCACTGGCGTTGTTGGCCGGTATCGCGCTCAATTTCGTACGCGAATGGTTGATCGCCCAAAACGCGACTGCCCTTTCCGTATTGCCGTTCGGATTTTTCGCCTATATGTTTTTTGCCTGTGTAAACAGGCACACCGATCAGTTATTCAAGGACAGCCCTGAGCGGCTCTGCACCCGGATGTTCGGCTCGGCTAACCCGTTCCCGGAGTCATTAAAAATAGCCGAGTTCATTCGGAACAACTCCAAACCAGACGATAAGGTGGCTGTACTCGGGTCCGAGCCGCAGATCTGTTTTTACAGCGACCGACTGCCTGCCACGGGGTTCATCTACACCTACCCGTTGATGGAAAACCAGGCATACAGCGCAATTATGCAACAGGAAATGATCGTCGAAATTGAAAAGAGCAAGCCCAAGTTTCTGGTTTATGTCAACTCGCCGCTCACCTGGTTGCGCAAAGAACACTCCAGTGGTGCTATTTTCGAGTGGTTCAACGAATACAAAATGCAGTACAAACTGGCCGGGATCGTTGAAATCAGCCCCGGCAAGCGCACCGTGTATGCCTGGCGAGAAGCGTTGGAAACCCACACAGAAAGGGGTGAAACCCGGGTTTCGGTGTACGAACGGGAATAGCAGCCAACCTTTTTTGCGAAATGCCCGGTCTTCTCGGCATTATTTCACCAAAACTTTGGCACACTATGAACAAACCTCTTTTTTTGATCCCATTCGCCCTGCTGCTGGGTGTTGTTTCCTGCAAAAAAGAATCGGTGACGCAAGGCCCGGTTCCTGTAGACAAGGTAGAAAAACTGGCCGCGATGAACCAAACCATCGGCTGGGACCTGTTCAAACAAGAACAGTTGGCAAAACCAGGCCAAAACGTTCTGATCTCGCCTTACAGCATCCAGACGGCACTAACGATGGCCACCAATGGTGCCAAAGGCGCCACGTTGGCTGAAATACTGGACGTACTCGGCTGCGGAAATTGCTCCGTCAATGATCTAAACACACTGCATCGCGACCTGAACACGCTGCTCACCAAACAAAGTGGACACCCTTCAGTGACCGTTGCCAACCGCTATTTTTACGACGACAAGCGTATCGCCGTCAGATCACCGTTTCTCGAGGTACTTTCCGACTTTTACGATTCCGGCTCCGACAAGATGAATTTCAGCGATGAGCAAGCTGCTCTCAACCAGATCAATGGCTGGGTGAAAACCAACACCAAAGGAAAAATTGACAAAATATTGGAGCGTATCACGGACTACGATGTGGCATTCCTCATCAACGCCCTGCATTTTCGGGCGGACTGGTCTACCGGGTTCTCACCACAACTCACCAACCAGCACAATTTCACCAAATCCGACGGCTCCGTAGCCCAGGTGGATTATGTAAACGCCGACCGACAGTTTACCTTTTCCCAATCGCCCCAGTTCAATCTGGTGGACATTCCCTTCCGTGACTCCACCTACAGCCTCAGTTTTATCCAGCCGTCGGCCACCAATAACGCTGCTGATTGGCACCTGAACATCACACCACAAGCGTGGATCGATTTGTACAAAACCGCCCAATATGATCGCGCCATGGTGTATTTCCCTAAACTGAAACTTGCCTACGACAACGACATCATCCAAAGCCTGAAAAACCTGGGCATGACGACGGCCTTTTCGGATCGCGACGCCGATTTCACCGCCATGGGCACTGCATCGCAAAACATATTTATCAACCAGATCAAGCACAAGGCCGTGCTGGAAGTGGACGAAAAAGGTGCCGAGGGTGCAGCGGTGACCTCCATTGGTTTCGGTATCACATCGGTGCCACCAACATTCTGGTTCAACCGCCCGTTTGTACTCGTGCTGCGGCACGTCCCCACAAACACGATGCTGTTCACGGGATTTGTGGCTGATCCGGCGTTTTGATTTCTTTGAGTGCCGAGGCAGAATTAATTGATAAAATGAGGCGAAGCTATTTTGAGGCAATACTTCGTAGTTTTTTCAATTAAGAGCGTGTTTAAATTTAACATTCGGATGGCAGGGCGATTCAATTTTATTCTGACCAAGGCATTTTTTGCAGGTGTATGTGGGCAATACGGCGAAAAAAATAACGCAGGGCAGGGTAAAATTGGACGGCCTGATGCCGAAATGTTAAATTTAAACACGCTCTAA
>JBJXEZ010000324.1:0-12183 GCA_046153695.1 Saprospiraceae bacterium | reverse complement strand
GTAACTCCTTGATTTTCAAGTCGGGATACCAGGATTCGAACCTGGGACCCCCTGCTCCCAAAGCAGGTGCGCTACCGGACTGCGCTACATCCCGAACAAAGCCAAAGCCCGCCGTTGAGCGAGCTTTGCGGATGGGGCGGGATTCGAACCCGCGGTACAGGGTTACCCGTACGTCGGTTTAGCAAACCGGTGGTTTCAGCCACTCACCCACCCATCCAAGGGTTGCTAAAAAAGCGAGCGCAAAGGTAGGCGCTTGATTTTCTAATTGCCAAAAAACTTTCTGAATTTGTGTGAAAATACGCTTTGCTTTTAGCGGGGATCTTACGTATTCAGGCTCATGTTGATCTTTTTTTCCAGATCGGATACGGTATCGCGGAAAATCATGTCGGTGTCCATCATGTCTTGCACGGCTTTGCAGGAATAAATAACGGTGCTGTGGTCGCGTCCGCCAAATGTTTCGCCAATGGCTTTGAGCGACTTGTTCGTCATTTTTTTTGCCAAAAACATGGACAGCTGCCGGGCGATCACGATGTTTCTTTTTCGGGTTTCCTGGTGCAGGCGTTCGACGGGTACGTTGAAATGGTCTGCTACCAGGGTCTGAATGAATTCGACCGTGATTTCTTTATTGATTGTTTTGACAAAGTTGCGGATAACTTCCTTGGCCAGTTCGATGTCCACGTCCCGGCGAATCAAGGTTGACTGCGCCAGCAGGCTGATCATTACGCCTTCGAGTTCGCGGATGTTGTTTTTGATGTTGTAGCAAATGAACTCCAGGACATCGTTGGGTATATCCACACCCTCTTGTTCCATTTTTGCGCCCAAAATGGCCATGCGCGTCTCCAGATCGGGTGCTTGCAGATCGGCGCTCAGGCCCCATTTAAAGCGGGAAGTCAACCGGTCTTCGATGCCCTCCAAATCCTTGGGTGCGCGATCGGAGGTGAGGATGATTTGTTTGCCGTTTTGGTGTAACTGGTTGAATATGTGGAAAAATATCTCTTGTGTCTTCTGTTTCCCGGCCAAAAACTGGATATCATCAATGATGAGTACGTCAATCATCTGGTAGAAATTGACGAAATCGTTCACGGCGTTGTTTTTGATCGCCTGGATGATTTGGTTCGTAAATTTCTCGGCGGAAACGTATAGTACGGCTTTGTTGGGAAAACGCTGAACGACCTCGTTCCCGATAGCATGTGCAAGGTGCGTTTTGCCCAGCCCCACGTCGCCAAAGATCACCAAGGGGTTGAAAGCGGTGCCGCCCGGTTTTTTGGCAATGGCCATGCCTGCATTTCGAGCCAACTTGTTACAATCGCCCTCGATGAAGTTGTCGAAAGTATAGTTGTGCCGGAGTTGGGGATCAACTTTGATCCGGCGAATGCCTGGGATGACAAACGGGTTTTTGATCATCTCCGCGTCAAAGACACCGGGCACCGGCTCATTGTCTTTGTCCGAAGATGGTTTTGACGACGGCTGCTCAACCGGCGGCGGCGTTTTGGACGTGCCGTCCAAAATATGGTAAAGCAATCGCCCGCGCTCGCCAAGTTCCTGGCGAATGCTGGTCTTGAGCAGCTGGACGTAGTGCTCTTCCAACCACTCGTAGAAAAACTTGTTGGGCACCGAAATCGTGAGCTCGTTGTTGTCCAAACGAACAGGCCGAATTGGCTCAAACCAAGTCTTAAAACTCTGTGGCGTTACGCTTTTTTTGATGATACGCAGACAACCGTCCCATACCATCAGGCAGTCCTTTGTCATACCCATGATGGTGCATTTGGTGTAGAATGGAAATCCCACAAATAACTGTTACGAAAATTGCTTGATCGAGACAGGGTGACAAAGTTTTGACTTTTCTCGCAAACCTCGAAGCGCTTTCCCATTTTTTTCGACAAAATATTTTTGAGGCAGAGGTCAATCGGCTCTTGTTTTTAGGCTGCAACTTGATAATCAGGCTGATAAGTGCCGAGTTGAATTGCAAAAGCCTCCTGTTTCGTTTTTGTTTTTCATTTTTTCATTTTTGCGGTTAAATAAAAGGTTGTTTTTGTAGATATAAAAACAATTGTTGCTGCTTTTGCAGGTCATATTTGGCCGCGCGGCCTTGTGTTAAGCCTTTGTAGCGCACGAAACTCTTTGGACGTCAAGGGCAAAGCCCCTTGGCTGATCGCTCCAACCGGAACATGGTAAGGCCGAAATTTCAGCGTCTGTTCGGCCTTAAATTTTAGCAGCGGAACCAGGATTGGATTACGTAAAAGTAATGTTGTAAAGGATGGCGCGGTAAACGAAACGAAACCAGTGTGTTAGCCCATAATTGTTAAAAAAGGCGACCTGCTTCCATACGGATGGCGACGATGGCGCGGTGAAGCGGGCTTGGTCCTTCGCGTTCTTCGAGCAGGGCAAAAATCCGTTTGACCAATTCCTCGGCATCAGCCTTGGGGTCCAAATCTTCCGAGGCCGTAGTGATCAGCATCAGGGTTTGCTCCCGTGCCACGGCTATGATCCGCCAGAGAGTATCGGACACAAAGAGCTGTTGCGACGTGTTGTGCTCGAATTCCTGGTTTATGCTCAACAACAACGCGCCCGTCAAATCTCCCACTGTCATGCCGGGTGTGCGGATGCGAAGCAGTGCGTTGGGTACTTCCACCCGGTCGCACAAAAGCGTCAGTCGCTCGTAGGCCTGCAATCGGGCGGGCAACGTGATTTTTTGGGCATCTTGCAGCAGCAACATTCGATCCATGCGTTGCCGCTCGTCGAGCAGCATTTTCAACAGGTAATACGCCGTGAAGAAAACGATGAGGGCGGGAATGGTAAACTTCAGCAGTTCGAGAAACAAATTCATGGCAAGGTGCGGTATCCCTTTTTTTGAATGGGCGGCAAAGGTAATCATCCAAGTTGAACAGGATGGCTGTCATTTGCGTTTACGAGATGTATTTTTGCCCGTCATTTTTTCAACGCATATTATGGAAGCAGTACTCGATAAAACAACTACATCGCCCGTGGGCCTAACCGATGAGGCCAGGGAGCAATTGCTGCAAATTCGCAGGCAAGAAAACATACCGGACGACCACGGCTTGCGTGTGGGCGTAAAAGGCGGCGGCTGCTCCGGGTTTTCCTACATTCTTGGCTTTGACCTGCCCAATGAGGCCGACGATGTGTTTGACATCGGCGGCATGAAATTGATCCTGAACAAAGCGCACGCGATCTACCTGATCGGTATGGAGGTAGATTTTGTCAACGGCCTGGACAATCGCGGATTTACATTCAACAACCCTAACGCCACTTCCACCTGTGGCTGCGGCACGTCTTTTTCGGCTTAAGCCGCCCCCGGTTTTTGATCAATTCCTCGGAATCAACAGCCGTTGCCCTGCAATGAGTGTTTCGTTTTGATCTTTGTTGTTGACCAAAGCGATCTCCTGTGGGTTGGACTTGAACCGTATCGCTACGGAATTGATCGTATCGCCCTCACGGACGATATATTCCTGAAAGTAGGTTGCTGCGTTGCTGGTAGTCGGTGCTGCAGTGCCGGGCTGGCTATACGTTGCAGGGCTGGTCGGTTGGGCCGATCCTGTCTTGCCAAACATGTCCGGCAAGGCCCCGGGTGTCGGGTTACCGGGATTTATCCAGCCGGGCTGGGTTTGCGGTTGCGATGACGGGGTCGGTTGTGCTGCTGGCTGTTGGCCAGGGCAGCAATCGGCCACGAGTAACTGCATACCGGGCTGAATGTTCACTGGCCCGGTAGCCGGGAATTTGTTAAACCGACGCATATCGGCCTCCGTGACCCGGTATTTTTGACCTATCCCGAACAGCGTTTCCCCTTGTTGGACAGTGTGAACCAAGGTTTGGCCTGCTGGCGTGTACGTCGGCTGGGTATTGGGCTGCATGATAGAGTAGGCGGTAGGCTGTTGTACTTCGGGCGTTTTGACTGCCTGTTGTGGTTGTTGCGGCGGCTGTTGCGGCGCCTGATTTTTTTGCCAATACGGTTCCTGACGAACAGCAACAGCCCCTTTCGTGGTAGCGGCTAACTGTTGTGGTTTGGTCGAAACGGCCGTTGTGGGTGCTTCTGTGGGCGGTTTGCGCAGCCAGATTTTTTGGCAGGTAGAAACCCGGTCCGGATCTTTGATTTTGTTCCAGCTGATGAGCAGTTTAACAGAAATTCCATACGCCCGTGCGATCATGTTCATCGTTTCTTTGGGTTGCACGATGTGATAGCCCTCGCCTGGTGGTTCGGGGCAGTCGGCTAACGGCGGCATACCTGCTGGCGGCTGATTGGTGTTGGGCTTGGCCATAGAGGCGGTCTCTTTATCGCCTTCGCGAACTACACCATAGTCCATCTTGGGCGTGTATTGCGAAACCGGGGCCGTGGCTGGTACTGCCTTTCCCTGGCATTGGGCCACGATGTAGTCTTCTAAGGCCACGTTGTTGATCTTGACCAACCGGTACTGGTTATTTTCGGCATCGGAAGCGGTCAAGCCCGAACGCTCCGTGGAAAGGCCGATGCCGGGGATGAAGTCGAACTCCGAGCGCTCTTGGTTGGCTCGTGTAGGCTCGCGTTTGAAAGAATACTCATAGTAGCAACCACGGATTTTCAGGCCGTTGAAGTAAATATACCAATCGGAGCTGCCGGTGGCGATGTTGCTTTCGTACACCAAATTGGAGGTGTCCACTGCGAATGAATAGTTCCGGGCCTTCACCAGGTAGAAGTTACCGCTTCGGATAACCTGCGCCGCCGAGATGATCGGTACCAACAGGTAGCCTTGGGTTTGTTGGTGCACGATGTAAACCTGTTTGGTCAGGTTGTTCACCGCGTTGAGGAACTGCTCGTTGAAATTGTACTCCCGGCACCTGACCGTACCGGCGGGCAGGGTGGGCGAACTGATGCCCGGCGAACCGGCCTGCAACTGAAACTGCTCGCTGGCGCTCGGCTGCATGGAATAGGACATGGACGAGGCCCCGGTGTACACATAGCGGTACTCCAATTGGTTCATGCACGTGGCATCGTACAAAATGTAGAGTGGCTGAGCGGGCAAAAGGGCGGCTAGGCTAAGGCCGAGCAGAACAAGGATGGTGGTCTGTTTCATACGTGGCTGTTTATTAAATTTGTCGGCTGGGAAAAGACTTTTTTATTAACCTGATTTGTCCGATAAATGCGATCAAATCCCGTGCAAGATTAAGGCAAATAATTCAATCACACAGTTTTGTCATCAAAAACCACAGACGTGCCCAGTTTCTGGGCAAGCGCTCTACCTTTGCGCCATGTCCAGACCCTTGATCTTGGTAACAAACGACGACGGTATCGTTGCGCCCGGCATCCGTGCTTTGGTAGAGGTGGCCCGCGCGGTGGGTGAGGTCGTCGTGGTGGCACCTGACTCGCCACAAAGCGGGAAAGGCCATGCCATTACCATCCACGACCCACTTCGGCTTAAACGCGTAAATGTGTTTCCGGGTATAGAAGCGTGGGAATGCTCCGGCACGCCAGTGGATTGTGTCAAACTGGCCAAACATGTCGTGCTGAAAAACCGCCGAATTGATCTCTGTGTTTCCGGCATCAACCACGGCAGCAATGCATCGGTCAACATCATCTATTCCGGCACCCTTTCCGCTGCGATGGAGGCCTCGCTGGAGGGCATTAAAAGTATCGGCTTTTCATTGCTTGACTACAGTTTTGAGGCTGATTTTGAACCAACCAAACCTTGGGCGCGATTGCTTCTGGACTATGTGCTCGCCGAAGGTTATCCAGCCGGAAAACTGCTGAACGTCAATTTCCCCAAATCGGCTGCTGCTGATATTCGCGGCTTTCGCGTTTGTCGTCAGGCTGAGGCCCGATGGGTGGAAGAATTCGTGGAAGGGCGCGACCCCAGTAACCAGCCGTACTACTGGCTGACCGGAAAATTCGTGAACCACGACCGGGGCGACGATACCGATGTGTGGGCGCTCGAAAATGGCTACGTTTCCGTAGTGCCTTCCATGCACGACCTGACTGACTACCCGGCATTGCAGCACATACGCGACCTGGAAAAAATTATCCATCACCACCCCTCGGCCAACAGCCAGCGGGCAACAACTGAATCACATGCTCAATCGCAATGAAATCTGGGCTGGCTTTGTCTTCTCCTTGCTCTTGCCAGCCCTGGGCTTCGCCTTGTTGTACAACTTGTTTGGTATGCTCGAAATGGGTGGTGCCGCCAGTGGAGAAGGCTTTTCGGCCAATTTCCGCGAGCGCACCCTCAGCATTGTAGCTATTGCCCTCAACTTGATCCCGCTTAATATTTACCGCCGCCGCCGCTGGGACCTGGCCTTGCGCGGTGTGGTCATTGCCACCGCTTTGCTGGCTTTCGCCTGGCTGTTCTGGTACGGCAAACTGCTGATCTGAAACCGCAAGCACGCACTAACACACACAATCACACAACAATAATATAAAGGTGTCCGAAAAGATCATTTTTTCCATGTCCGGCGTGAGCAAAACGTTTCCGCCGCAGAAACAAGTCCTCAAAAATATCTGGTTGTCGTTTTTCTACGGAGCCAAAATCGGCGTGTTGGGCCTCAACGGCTCCGGTAAGTCCACTTTGCTTAAAATCATAGCCGGGACAGACGAAAACTACGAGGGTAAAATCGAGTTTGAAAAACAGTTCAAGATCGGCTACCTCGCCCAGGAACCCGTGCTGGACGACTCCAAGACCGTGCGCCAGATCGTGGAAGAAGCCGTGCAACCCATCGTGGACCTGCTTCGCGAAAACGACGACATCGGCGTGAAACTCGGAGAAGTGACTGACGACGACGAGATGATGCGCCTCATAGAACGGCAAGGCGAAGTGCTGGAGCAAATCGAGCACACCGGCGGCTGGGAACTGGACCACCGTATCGGCCTTTTCACCGATGCCCTGCGCTGCCCCGATGATGACAAATCGATCAAAGTCTGCTCCGGTGGCGAGCGCCGTCGTGTAGCCCTTGCCCGCCTCCTGCTCAGCCAACCCGATATCCTCCTCCTCGACGAGCCAACCAACCACCTCGACGCCGAATCCGTGCAGTGGCTGGAGCAGTACCTGCAAAATTTCCCCGGCACGGTCATCGCCGTCACACACGACCGCTATTTCCTCGACAATGTGGCTGGCTGGATTCTGGAACTCGACCGCGGCGAGGGCATTCCCTGGCAAGGCAACTACTCCTCCTGGCTCGAACAAAAAGCCAAGCGCATGGCTCAAGAAGAACGGCAGGACGACAAACGCCGCAAACAACTCGAACGTGAACTCGAATGGGTGCGCATGGGGGCCAAGGGCCGACAAGCCAAGGGCAAAGCCCGTTTGAACGCATACGATAAAATGGCTGGCGAGGAAATCCGCGAGAAAGAGGCCAAACTCGAACTGTGGATACCCAACGGCCAGCGCCTTGGCGACAAGGTCATCGAAGTGCGCAACTTGTCCAAAGGCTTTGACGACCGAATTCTGTTTGAAAACCTCAACTTGGACATTCCCAAAAACGCCGTCGTGGGTATCATCGGCCCCAATGGCGTGGGCAAGTCCACGCTGTTCAAAATCCTGACCGGGCGCGAGCAGCCCGACAGCGGCCAGGTCGTCATCGGCGATACAGTCAAAATCAGCTATGTCGACCAGAGCCACGAGTCCCTTTTACCCGAAAAAACTATCTTCGAGATTATTTCCGAAGGCAACGACCTGATTGCTGTGGGCAATACCTCCGTAAACGCCCGGGCTTACATTTCTCGCTTCAACTTCACTGGTGCCGATCAACAGAAAAAACTGGGCGTTTGCTCCGGTGGCGAACGAAACCGCGTCCACCTCGCCATGACGCTCAAAGACGGGGGCAACGTGCTGCTGCTCGACGAACCAACAAACGACATTGACGTAAACACCCTGCGTGCGCTGGAGGATGCGCTCGACGATTTTGCCGGCTGCGTACTCATCATCAGCCACGATCGTTGGTTCATTGACCGCCTCGCCACGCACATCCTCGCATTCGAGGACGACGCCGAGGTAGCCTTTTTCGAAGGCAATTTCACCGACTACGAGGATGCCAAAAAAGCCCGTTTGGGCGACATTACCCCGCACAGGCCTCGTGTCAAGCACATTTTGAAATAGATTTAGCGTTTTTCGGGTATTTTTTGCCAGCAGCAAAAAATACCCGAAATGCTCTTAGGAACGCGTCCGCGTTCCTTACATACCGCCGCCCATCATACCGCCGATGGAGGCCATGATAAAAACCAGGAGGCCGATGTACAGCACGATCAAAACGATCAGCATGATACCGGACCATTTGAAAAACTGGCTGAACTGGTACCAGGCCCCTTCCAGGGCGACCTGATCGTTGGCTTGCAAGGCTATTTTCAAGCGCTTGGCAAACCGTAACTGGAACAGGTTGATCGCTACCTGAGCGGCAATTAGGCCAAAGAAAAGAAAGGAGAGCACCCCGGCCTGGGACAGGATTGCTTCCAAAAGCGGGTTGAACATGCCGCCTTCAGCGGCCATTTTTCCATAAACAGTATACAAACTAAGTACGCCAAACAGACCAAAACCGGCAAAAACGAAGAAGATGATGGACATAATTTGCGCCCAGCGTGCAGTGATATGCCAATCCTGTCGCATTTGCCAAGTGGCTGCTGACTGGTCGGCGCTATGTACCTGAAAATTGTGATCTAATGATTCCATGATCTAAAACAGATTGGGAGAGTGAAAAATAAGGAATGCGGGCATTATCGGCCCATTGTAAAGGCCATGGCTCCGATGAGAAAAATGAACATCAGGAGGTAAAATGCGATCAGAACAATGGTCATTATCCCCACAAACTGATAAAACCGCCGCAGGAACGTAAAGCCCTTTTCCGTGGCGTGTAGGTCGCGGTTGGCATTTCCTTTTTGCACGTTTTGCGAAAACTGGAACAAAAACCACGTTGGAAAAAAAATAAAGGTGCCGACGAGGAGGAACAACATAGCCGTGTATCCGCCTTCGCTGCCCATTTGCGAAACACCCAGCGACGAAAACAGGATAATGCCGAGGTACAAAAAACCGATCACAGCAAAAAACAAAGCCCATCGGCTGGTGCTGTGCCAGTGCCGCCGCAGGGTGTCCGTGATTCGAAGGCCATTTTCGCCGTTTCCGGTTTCGGGCACATCGGAGTCAAGAGGTTGGTTTACATTGTCCATAATGAAATAGGGTATTTGGTGAACAATAGGTTTAAAATCGCGCTAAAAGTATGCAAATTTTTGAAATACAATTTGGCACACCGGAATTTGACGATGCGGTGCGCCTCCGCTACGAGGTACTGCGCCGCCCCCTCGGCCTGGAGTACACCGCCGAACAACTATCTGCGGAACACGACAACACACACCTCGCCGCTTACGACATGGCGGGAACCCTTGTCGGCTACCTGAACCTGACTCCTTCAACAGAAAAAGAGGTGAAAATGCGCCAGGTTGCTGTACATCCGGACTGCCAGGGCGCGGGTGTAGGCCGGGCATTAGTCGATGCTTCCGAGGCAGTTGCCAAACGCTTGGGTTTTAAGAAAATGGTGCTGCATGCCCGCGAGACAGCCGTTCCTTTTTACCAAAAAATGGGCTACGCCGTGGTGGGCGAACAGTTTGAAGAGGTTTCGATCCCGCATTTCAGGATGGAAAAAACGCTGGGCGAGGCAGTAGGGAACGCGGACGAAATAAAGTAACAGCTTTGGGGAGCCGGATTGATCCCTGTTAAGGCGCGAGAAGGGCGTTTAGTGGTGCTAAATAACCGCCGAGCAACGAAGACAGGGGGCAAACAAGGCCGCCAAAGTTGTTACTTTATTTCGTCCGCGTTCCTATGGGAGTGACGTTCAGCGTCGTTTTTTGCGCGGCTCGTTCCATTCTTCCTTTTCTGCAAACGATACGATCTTGCGCATCAGGTTTACCAAGGTCAGGAACACGAGGAAGCCGACCGTGATCACGATGTAAATCCACCGATACGACTGGGCCGCGCCGATCGTCACGCCCGAAAACAGCCACGCTGCCATGCCGTTGGCGAAGGCCAAGCCGATAAAACAGTACACCGAACGGCCCCAGTACTTGAGCGAGCTGTCGGCATTGAGGCTCATCATGCTGTTGAATACAGCAAAAAGCAACAGCGTGGACGTGGCCACCGACCAAGCGAATAAGCGGTCGCCAACGGGGTGTCCGATACGGCCCAGCCCGAATACGACAAGCATGACCACAGCAGCCCCGCCAAAAAACACGAGGGCCTGTTTCAGGGGGTCAATCTTGCGTTCAAAAAACGAGGTGGGCATTGGTTAAGGTTGAGTTTGGACAAGCTCGCAGGCAAAGGTGGCACAAAAATGTTTCTTGATACGGGTTTTTACCTCGTCAAACGGAACAACGACACCGAGTTCCTGCTGGAGGGAAGTGACCGTCTTGTCGGCATCGGCTATTCCGCACGGCACGATGTAGTTGAAATACCGGAGGTCGGTGTTGACATTAAACGCGAACCCGTGCAGGGTAACCCACCGGCTCAGGTGTACGCCAATGGCGCATATTTTTCGATCTTTTTTCCAAAAACCACTGTCTTCGGCGGGAGCTGTTCGATCCGGGGCGGGTGGGCACCAAACACCTGTGTGCCCGGCGATGCGGCCCGCCTCCACGCCATACTCGGCCAGGGTTCGGATGATGACCTCCTCAATGCAGCGCACGTACCGGTGTACATCGGTGAAAAAGCACTCCAGATCCAGAATCGGGTACCCGACTACCTGCCCCGGGCCGTGAAACGTGATGTCGCCGCCCCGGTTAATCGGAAAGTATTGGATACCTCGTTCGACCAGTTCGGATTCCGACAGCAACAGGTGCTCCGCCGATCCGCTCTTGCCAAGGGTGAATACCGGTGGATGTTCTACCAGGAGCAGGCAGTGTTCCTGCGGGTACGAACCGGGTGGCTGGCCGCGGTTGCGCAACTTGTTGTCGACCAGGGCACGGTAAAGCCCCGTTTGGTACTCCCACGCCTGTGCGTAGTCTCGCAGGCCCAAATCCTGAAATCGGACAATTTGCATGAGCGGTTAAACAAGGGACAGGGTTTGAGGTTGCGAAGCGTTGGCAAGACAACGTTTGCGTCGCAGCCTACCGAATATTTGCCACAGCCACCATTTTGTCTTCTACATCCTGTACCAACTCCATAAAATGTTTTTCACGCTTGAGTTCGCGGGTGCGCTTGGGGGGGAGGTCCACTTTGATGTGTTCGACGATGTGTGAAGGTGCCGATTTCATCAGGTAGATATCGTCGCCCAGGTAGACGGCTTCGGCAATATCGTGGGTGACGAAAATGATGGTCGTGTGGAATTTTTCCCACAGGTGGATGAGGAGTTCCTGCATTTGCAGGCGGGTTTTGATATCCAGCGCCCCGAACGGCTCGTCCATCAGCAGGATATCGGGGTTGGCCAGCAGGCTGCGGGCAATGGCCACTCGTTGTAACTGGCCACCCGAAAGGGTAGGGTACTGTGCGTATTTATTTTCGTGCCCTGCCAGCCCCACCAATTCGATCATTTCCTGCGCTTTTTGCAGTCGGGCTTTTTCGTCAATTCCCTTGAACTGAAGCCCTAAAGCCACATTTTCCTGAACAGTCATCCAGGGGAACGAGGAGTATTGCTGAAAAACCATGCTGATACGGGACTCGTCTGTCACTAATTTGTCGTGTACCTTGACGGTGCCGCTGCTGGGTTTTTGAAGCCCGCACACATAGCGCAGGATGGTGGATTTGCCACTGCCCGAAACCCCGAGCAGCACGATAAACTGCCCGCGCCCGGGATGGTCTTGCACGAGCAGGTTGAAATCCTGAATGATGTATGATTTCCCGTTGTCGTAGGTCTGGCTAATGTTTTCCAATTGGACAATGTTGGACAAGCCGGTATCTTGAAATTTCACCATGATTATTTTGATTTAGAAGCGCCTGCCAATTTGATTTCACCCAGCACGATAGTGGCTATCCCGGCCAGTACGCCGATCCAGACAAACGTGTCCGACAAGAGGGCGGGAAAAAGAGCCTTGGCCAGCAAAACCAGCAAGATGAAGAAGATGCCGTACTGGCACTCCTGAATGCCCTGCAATTTGCTTTTCAGGTATTTGTGCGGGTTGAGGCGCGTGTCCATGTAGGAGAAAATGCGGTCTTGTACAAAACCAATCAGGATGATGAGCAGCAAGATGGCGAACACCCGGTCAATTTGCCCCATTTTACTTTT
>JBJXEZ010000312.1:0-3486 GCA_046153695.1 Saprospiraceae bacterium | reverse complement strand
TCACCGTCGGCATCGTCACGCTGCCGTTCACGTTCGAGGGCAAAACCCGCGTCGGCAACGGCATGGAAGGACTGGAGGATTTGCGCAAAAACGTTGATTGTTTAGTGATTATCAGCAACGACAAACTGCGCGACATCTTCGGCAACCTCACCATCTCCGCCGCGTTCAGCGAGGCCGACAGCATCCTCTGCACCGCCGCGAAGGGCATTGCCGAGATCATCACCGTGCCTGGCTACGTCAACGTGGACTTCGAGGACGTGAACACCACGATGCGCGGCTCCGGCGTCGCCATCATGGGCACGGCCTGCATCGAAGGCGAAAACCGCGCCTTCCGCGCCGCCGACGAAGCCCTGCGTTCGCCGCTGTTGGAAGACAACGACATCTACGGCGCGAAAAATATTTTGGTCAACATCACTTCCGGCGCGAAAGAGGCGACGATGGACGAGATTTTTGAAATCACGCAATTTGTGCAGGAAAAAGCGGGCGAAAACGCCAACCTCATTTGGGGCAACTGCTTCGACGAGCGTTTGGGCGAAAAACTCGCCGTCACCATCATCGCCACCGGCTTCGAGGTGAACGAGCGCCGAGCGCCCGGCCAAACTACCCTGCGCCAAGCCAATCCGCATGAGCGCCAAATCGTGCATCTCGACGAAGATGAGATTGCCGGAAAAAAGCGCCAGCCTTCTCTCTTTACGATTACGTCCGATGAGCCGTATGCCCCGGTGGACGAGAAGGCTGCCAGCGCGCTCGAATTCGAGTTCGACAACATCCGGGAGACGGTGGACAAAATCCGCCGCACAACGCCTGTGAACAGCGACCCCTACCTCCGTGAGCAAGAGGAGGACGAAATCTCGCCGGAAGAGCGCCGCCGCCGCATCGAAGATGCGCAGCGCCGCCGCCAAGATGCGCTCAACCGCCCTATCAATGTGGTGAAACTCAATTCGCCGCAGACAATTATCGAACTGGAAAATCAGCCCGCTTACCTGCGCAAGAGCATCAACCTTGACGATGTGCCCGATTCGGAAAAGCAAGAAATGTCCAACTGGACGATTTCACTCGAAGAAGAAGGCGAAATCCGCGTGGGCGGGAATTCGTATTTGCACGACAACGTGGATTAAAAGGTTGCAGGGTTACAAGGTTTCAGGGTTTCAGGGTTGGTAGCAACCTTGTAACCTTGTAACCCTGCAACCTTGAAACCTCAAAAAGATTATTTCTGCTAAGTGGTAGCGGCCTCGGTGTGTGGGACACCGGGCCGCTTTTTTTGTAACACAGCATTACCAAATAAATAAAATCATCTATCCTTGCCCAGAATTTCTCCGTTTGCGGCAGCACCTTGAAATTCAAACACCTCCTCAGATTATTCACTTTCAAACATTTCCATAAAATGAAAAATTTGAATCCCGTCGTTTGGCTCATGCGGCTTTTTCCCACCTTGCCTATCCTTTGCCTTTCGCTCGCCGTCGTCGCGCAAAACGACACTTGGACCTACTTCGCCCCGTCACCCGGCCCATACTGCCAAGCAGCTCGCGGCAACAACATCCTCATTGGAACTATCGGCGCGGGCATTGTGCGTTTCGACACCTTGGGCAATCGCACGGTGCTCAACACCAGCAACTCGGCTCTGCCATCCGACACCGTCACTTATCTCGTCATAGATGCTGCGGAAAACTGGTGGATGATTCACGCCAGCGGCTTCGGTCGTTTTGATGGAGTAAACACACAAACTTGGTCGCTCGCACAAATGGGGCTTCCCGCCAACACACTCGTCCGGGAAATGAAAACTGCGCCCGACAGCAGTATGTACGTCATCTCCGACAACGGCGTGGCGATTTTCAAGAACGATACCTGGTCGGTACTGAACACATCTAATTCAGGACTGCCGACAAATGATGTCTGGGATGTGGCTTTCGGCCCCGACGGAAAGCGGTATTTTGCCACAACCGGTAGCGGGGTCGTCGTTCAGGATGGCACCACTTGGACTTCCTACACCACCGTCAATACGGGTATCAATACTTTAAACAACGTTTATGCTGTAGCTGTTACGACCGATGGAGTCCTTTGGGCTATAGGCGGGTTGTCGCCCATCGCAGGCATCCGGCTTGCTAAATTTGAAGCCGGAACCTGGACAGGTTTCACTTCCGTCAGCATCGGCATAACTCCGGGGGTACCCTTGCGGAAACTAACAGCAGGTAGTGCCGGCCAACTTTATTTGACCACGCTCTCTACCGTTTCTATCTTGCAGCAAGGCACTTGGACACATTATAAATCGCAGGAAATCGGCTGCGCTCCCAGTGGAACAGTAGCGCCAGTAGAAGACGGCGCGGGAAATATCTGGATATTCACTTCGTGTCAGTTGGCACGTTTCGATGGGCAAATATGGACTGGGCTGAGATTGGGTTTGCCCGGTCCGCCTCCAGGGACTTTGTTCGATGGCATCGCCGAAGGCTCCGACGGTAGTATCTGGATAGGTACCTACGAAGGAGGATATGTCGCGCGTCTGAAAAACGACGACTCTTGGGAACAATACCTCCCTACAAATTACGGTGCAACGAATAGTAGGGTGACCAGCATACAGGGCGCTCCCGACGGGCAGATGTGGTTTGGCCTCGAAAATAGCGAGATACTGCGTTATGCTGACGGCGATTGGACACTTTTCGACACCTGCGCCGCCTATTTCCCCGATAATTTTGTCATTACTGCTGCCACAGCACCCAACGGCGACCAGTGGTTCTCTTTTGGGCCATCGTCATCGCCACCCACCGCTCCCTTCGACGGCTTGGCCCGTTACAGCACCGATGGGCAGTGGCAATTTTTTTCTGCTGCGAATGTTCCGTTGGTCACTGGTTATATTCGGAAAATACTCTTCGAAGCCGACGGGACGGCATGGTTTGCTACCACTTTTGTCGGAATACTCCGCTATAAAAACGGTGTGTGGGATACTCTTACCGTAAGTAATTCCGGGTTGCCCAGTAACAGGGTCTTTTACTTGGGCTTGGCTCCTGACGGTGCTATTTGGGCTTGCACGGATGCCGGTTTGGCTCGCTTCGATGGTCAAAACTGGACTGTGCTAAACAGTTCCAATTCGGGGTTGCCATCCGATTTGACTACTAGGATTGCGTTTGACAAAGCTGGAGGTATGTATGTGGGTTACGCGCCAGAAACACCCGGAACACCGGGGGCAAGAGTCATCGTATTGCGCGACGGGATTTGGACCGAACTCGTCCCGCCCGGCTGGGAGAACAGCTCGAATGACGAACCGGATGCCTTTATCGTTGACAGCAAAAACCGGCTTTGGTTTGCCGAATTCTACGACCCCGGGGTGTACCGCTACGACCCCATGCTGGTGAACACCAGCGACGTGTTTTCGTCGAGCCGAGAAATGCGTGTTTTTCCCAATCCAGCCTCAGATATTTTGCATTTGCAAACACCTGATTGGGAAAACCAACCAATCCAACTCCGCGTGACGGACGCTTACGGCAGGTTGAT
>JBJXEZ010000311.1:0-6022 GCA_046153695.1 Saprospiraceae bacterium | reverse complement strand
CCGGCTACGACTGCAAATTTTGCCTTACCTGAAACAAAATTTGCTGGCTTTCGCTTCGGCACTAAAGTTTATAAACGCTCTTAATTCCCGACCACTACCGTCTGCCGAAACGCTCCGACCGCACCTGTACACAACAAATTGTACACCCCACGAGGCCATGTCTCTGTAGGCATTCGAAGCAACTGCCGCGGGCTTTCCAATGCTTGTTCACTCTGCCACATCAGCCGTCCGGCCGTGTCAAACACGCGAAAATCAGCGGATTGCCCCTGCCAATTGTCCGGGATTTCCATCAAAATCGTCTGACCCCGCGATATCAGGCTGGGGTAAATACGCCAACCAGCACGTTCGGCAGTTTCAACCGTTGGGGTGAAAAACCGTGCGCTAGTCGTAAACGCACCGGAAGAAGTGCAGTTGAAAGGCCGTACACGCCAATAGTAGTTCCAGTGCTTGGTCAGGGGTTTGTTGGTCAGAGCAAACGTATCTGTCACGATAGCCTCAAAGTCATTGATACCAAAACTGGAAACTTTAGAAACTTGAACAAGGTACTGCGTTGCTCCAGGAACCGACGACCAGGTCAGCAGTACTGACGAGGCTGGAACTGTGTCAAAATTGATTGGGGCAATCAGCTGTGAACTTCCGGTTATGATCGGAGCCGGGGCCGAACTGGCCAGCCAGGCCGCCTTGTCTGTTTGGAGTTTGGCCCGCATGATGGCGGTCTGCTGTGTTGAAAAGCGGTTTTGGCAAACGTCATTGGCATAGGACATATACAGTGTCCCGTCAGAAACGAATGTGGCACCTGACGGGTCCTTTTGCACTACGGTACTTTTGCCTTGTGCGTTGCAGTTCCAGCGGTAGCTCAGGTAGTCAGGGCCGGAGTCGCAAATTCGGTCGGCGGCGATACCACAATTGTTCCCGTTCACATACTCCACCAGAGCCGTGTCTAATGGTGCAGGAACGATGGTATCGGGTTTGCTGTGAAAGTGCGTATAATCGTACGTGAGTGTGTCGGGTGTAGGATTGGCGGGGTTATACGTTTTGCCCTCCCAGCCAAGAAACGGGTGTTGGATGGAAAGCGCATGGCCTACTTCGTGCGTCCAGGTGTGGCCGTCAGGGCCAACGCAACCATGCATCATGGCTACGCCGGCGTAGGGCAGGTTGTAGCCACAGGTGCCAGCGGCCCTTGCCACAAAATAGGCATTAAGCAAGTCAGGCACGTTGTTGGCGAACATCATCTCGATGCCCTGCGTCAGGGAATCGTGCTGGTACCAAGTCGTGTTGTTGATCTGGTTCCAATCGTTTTTGCAGTAAAAACGAATACCCGATGGACCAAAGTCCGTGTTCAGCCGATTCAGCGCATCGAGTAACTGCTCGGTGCCGATTCGTTCTTTGCCATCGCTTTTGGCCAAAAGATGGAGTTGCATGCCCACCCATAGCGTGTCGGTGCCTTCAGGAAAATCGGCAGGTGAGGCTAAGTATTTTTTAAGCCAGGGATCAATGTGCGACACCGTGCCGCAGGGTGCGACGTCTTCTTTGTTGAACGGCGCCTGCGCATACAAGGTTATGGCCGTGAAGTAGAAAGGGAGCAGCGTAATAATTTTCATGTGCGAGAAGAAATGATGGTTAAGAGCATGTTTACATTTCAGTGCCGAGGCGAAAGCGAGCGAATCTGGTTTCAGGCAAGGCGAAATTTGCAGGCATAGTAGTTGTCTATGGGGAAAATTTCAATGCTGCGTGAAGCAAAATTTTGCCGCTTGCAGCCCTGCGACTGAAATTAAAATACGCTCTAAACCGCTTGTGCAAGAGTTCGGTGAATCTGTTTCAGGTGGCGATTGAAGTGCGTAGTAAAAAAAGTGATCAGGCCAGACCAACCCAGTCGTCCCGCCAGCGGGTGACGGTAAACAACTTTTTGCGCGATCTCGGGCGGCAGGTTATTAAAAAAAATGACCCATGCCTCGCGGGCCTTCAACCAGCGTGCCTGCGTCTCGGTCAAAGTGGCGTACTCGGGCAGGTTTTCGTCACTCACTATTGTAGGGGCTTTGAACTTAATCGGCACATGGAGGTAGAACCACAGCAACTGTTCGCGGAGCCATTCGACCAGACCTGCGTTTTTTAGTTCGGGGTTGAAACTTAATTTTTTCTGCACATACCGATACGACAATTCTTCGGAAACGATCAAGTGGTGCATCACCTGCACCACCGACCAGCCACCGTTCGGTGGGCGGAGGTTGAGCGTCGCATCGTCGTGCGATGCCAACGCGTCCAGCAGGTTTTCAACTTGTTTTTGGTAAGCGGCATTGCGGGCAAGAAGCCTGTTGCTCATGGAGGGAGGAGCGTTTCAGAGTGAAAAAAACTAAGTCCATTGGGGGCAAAGGAAAAAATTAGGCGCTAAAAGTCCGTCCTTTGCCCAAGACCAAAAACTTTTTTGTCCAAATTTGCCCGAATGTGTCACGTCCCGACCGGCAATTGCCTTTTTAGACTGATCTGCCCGCGCCTTGCCGGCTTAGTTGTACTTGCCTTACTGCTCGCTGTGAGCGGGCTGTCAGCCCAAAAAAAATCGAACGCCAGGCCCGCTCCCGCCAAGCCGCCTGTGCCGGAATTGGTGTACCTCGTTGTAGCTGCCCAGCCAGGGGAAACGGTGCCTACGCTGCTCGCCCGTTTCGGCCTCGACGGCTACGACTGCAATGTCACGGAGTTTTTCAAGATCAATGGCTTAAAAGAAGATTACCGACTCAAGGCCAAGGCTCAGTACAAGCTCCCGGTGACGGTGGCTGCCTACAACGGCAAGTCCATCCGCTCCTCGCTCGGCATTGATGATTGGCAAACAGCCACACGCATTTCCGATTTCAACAAGGTCATGCACGCCAAAGGGTATCGCAAGACAGGTTTTATTGAAGACAAGGAACTGTGGGTGCCCTGGCACGAACTAAACTGCCCGCAAGAAGTGCCGTTGGCCGAAGCCGTGAGTCGGTCGAGCGTCGCCCAGGCGAACACGTCTGTCAAACTAAATGAACCGACCGCTGGTGTGGGCAGCCGCACTTACCCCATATTTGGGAAAAAATACCAAAAAACACCTCTGCTTAGCCAAAAACTGAAGGGCAAGGTTTTTTACGTCATTAGCGGGCACGGCGGCCCCGATAGCGGCGCTGAGGGCAGGCGTGCCGGCCATAACTTATGTGAAGACGAGTACGCCTACGATGTGGCGCTTCGCCTCGTCCGCCTGCTCATCAGCCACGATGCAACAGCTTACATGATCGTACGCGATGGAAACGATGGCATTCGCGACGACGCTTTTCTTCGTTGCGATAAGGACGAAACTGCCTGGGGCGACCTGCCTATCCCCCTGGACCAAAAAGAGCGCCTCGGTCAACGCACCACAATCATCAACGAGATGACCGAAATTTATAAAAACGCCAAGGTGGCCGATCAAACGATTATCGAAATACATGTGGACTCTCGCCTTCGGCAAAAAGAGATAGACGTGTTTTTTTACCACCGGCCCGACAGCGAGCCGAGCAAGGAACTGGCGCAGCGGATGCACAAAACATTTCTACAAAAATACGCTCGCGTTCGCTCGCAAAAACGCTACAACGGCAGCGTATCAGCCCGCAGCCTGTACACCTTGCGCGAAACCACTGCGCCCGTGGCCGTGTATGTGGAACTGGGCAATATCCGCAACGACTGGGACCAGCAGCGTTTAGTCATTCCCAGCAACCGACAAGCGCTGGCCAACTGGCTGTTTGCTGCGCTGCAATAATTCAAGTGTGTAGAAGCCGTCTCTACCGCAAATAAACAGCCATTTCTCCCCCGCCTCGAATTTGCACGTCAATGTCGTCCCGCATGGTTGTGTACAGCGACATGCCGACATAGTCGGCCTTGATAGGGAAGGATTTGTGCTTGCGATCCACCAATACAGCCACTTCAACCTGTTTCGGGATAACGGCCAGCAGCGGCTGCACAGCATAAAAAATAGTACGCCCGGTGTTGGCTACATCATCCACGATAATGACAGGCCTGTCGCGCAGACTTTCGGCTGGCAGATCAATGCTGGGCGGATATTCGAGCGGATTGGCAGGATTGAGCCGGATGCGGGTTAGGGTGATCGTCGTGTTCGACGGCGCAATGGGCTGCAGTTCGGCAAGCAGTAGCTGCGCAAACTCTACACCATTGTTGTTAAGCCCGGCAAGGATAACCTCCGGTTCACCAAAGTGGCGTTCAAGAATTTCGATGGCAAGGCGTTTGATCTTTTGGCGTATTTGACGGTCGTCCAATATTTTCATCGTGTGCGGTTTTGAAAACTGTGCTCGAACAAGCGCAAAAATCCTTGTTATCGCTGTACTTTTCGCCGGTAAAACAGTTTTTATGTTTCAAACACTTTTTTTCATAGCAATACTGGCCGCAACTGGCTGGTTTGCCGCAAAAGGCTACGGGCGAGTTTGGCGGAACATCCATTTGGGTAAACCGGAGAAAACCGAAGGTGACACTGGCCGACGCTCGCGCAACGTGTTGTTGGTAGCATTTGGGCAACAAAAAATGTTCAAAAATCCGCTCCCCGCGGTACTACACCTGTTCATTTACGTAGCCTTCGTCATTACTCAAATCGAACTGCTTGAGATTGCCGTAGACGGCCTTACAGGTAGCCACCGCTTTTTTGCGCCCTACCTTGGCAGTTTTTACACCTTCGTCATCAGTTTTATTGAAATACTCTCCGTGCTGGCTTTCGTGGCCACCCTCGTTTTTTTGTCCCGGCGCAACCTGCTGCGCGTACCCCGCTTTTGGAAACCTGAAATGAAAGGCTGGCCCACCCGAGATGCCAATCTGATCCTGTTGGGTGAAATCGTGCTCATCGTCGGCATATTTTGCATGAACGGTGGTGACCAAGTCCTTCAAAGCCGCGAAGTGGCGCATTACAGCACCACAGGCGCGTTCGCCATTAGCACTTGGCTTGGCCCGATGTTGTTTGGTGGTCTCGATACTAGCGTGGTCATCATCGTGGAGCGATTCGGTTGGTGGCTGCACATTCTCACAGTATTCGGTTTTTTGTGTTACCTGCCCTACTCCAAGCACCTGCATATCCTGCTGGCATTTCCCAACACCTGGCACGCACGCCTCACACCCAAAGGTGAAATAGCCAATATGCCTGACGTGCAAAAAGAAGTACGGATCATGATGGGGCTGGAACAACCCGACCCAAATGCACCGAGCGACCTGCCCGAATTCGGCGCCAACGATGTGTTCAGTCTAAGTTGGAAAAACCTGCTACAAGCCTATACTTGTACCGAGTGCGGACGCTGCACGTCAGCCTGTCCGGCCAATATTACCGGAAAAAAACTCAGTCCCCGCAAGGTAATGATGGATGTGCGCGACCGCGCCGAGGAGGTGGGCGCAGCCATTGCCACTGGCCAACAAACCCTCGACAACTACGCCGACGGCAAGACGTTGTTCGACTTTATCACCCCGGAGGAATTGCACGCCTGCACCACCTGCAACGCCTGCGTTGAAGCCTGCCCTGTTCTCATTAACCCCCTGGACATCATCATCCAGCTTCGCCGCTACGAAATTCTGACCCTTTCTGCTGGCCCCGCCGACTGGTTGCCCCTGTTCAACGCCATTGAAAACAACGGCGCGGCTTGGGCCATGAGCGAGGAACGCATTGCATGGAGGAGCAGGTGAACGGTGAGTGGACAGAATCACTAAATACCTCACCCCGCTCACCCGCTCACCCGCTCACCCGCTCACCCGCTCACCCCGCTCACCCGCTCACCCGCTCACCCGCTCACCCGCTCACTCCGCTCACCCGCTCACTCCGCTCACCCGCTCACCGCTAATTATGCTAAATTTTTTTTCAAACCTGTTTTCCAAGTCCGGTATGACGGATTTTTCGGTGCTGGGCACGGACATGCACAGCCACCTCCTGCCGGGCATTGACGACGGCGTGCCTACGCTGGACGAGGCGCTGGAGGTCGTCGAGTCGTTGGGGCGGTTGGGTTACCGACGTTTGGTCACCACGCCGCACATCATGTGG
>JBJXEZ010000297.1:0-27186 GCA_046153695.1 Saprospiraceae bacterium | reverse complement strand
TAAACCCCGGAACGGAATTGGCGGGAGATGCTGCTAAAAAATTCAAACAGACTTTTACGAAAACAGCCCATTTTTGCCTCGCAATGGCTATTCAAAAACAGCAAACCACACCCATCACGCCCGACGAGGCTTTGGCAAGGATGGAAAATTTTTGTGCCTACCGCGAGCGATGCCCGCAGGAAGTACGCCGTAAGATGGCGGAACTGGAAATCACGGAAGAAACCGCCAGGCAGGTTTGGCAGGTGTTGGAGGCCGATGGATACGTGGATGAGGAGCGCTTTGCCCGTGCTTTTGCCGGAGGCAAGTTTCGGATCAATCAATGGGGCCGTGTACGAATCCGCCTGGAACTTCGGCAACGCGGTATTGCGCCGGCTGTGATCGAACAAGCGTTGGCTGAAATTGACGAAGAAGCCTATCTGGCCGTTTTGAAAAGCCTGCTCGAAAAACGCCAATTATATTACTCCGGTGACCCGAATTCATGGGCAAAGTCCGCAGCTGCGCTGGTTCGAGCAGGTTTTGAACCAGAACTCGTGTTCAGATTCCTGGTAAAAACATAGGCAGGAGCAACGCCCCTGCCTATGTTTTTATAATTTCTGAAATAGAGTCGTCCTATTTCAACGTGAAATCGCCATAGCTCAGGCGTGCGTGTACTAATCGGGGTGCTTTGGCATCGCCGACAAAACCCGCGACGAGAGAGTGGCTGCCCTTCTTGTCTTTGCGGCTGATGGTGGCCCCGTGCGGTGTGCGCAAACCTGTGTGCATGCCTTCCGCATCAAAACGGAAGGCTGCGCCGCTTTCAACGTTCATTTGAACATCGGTGTATTTGCCCACGATGCGAGCCTCGGAGAAGTTGCGCCCCAGCGCACCTACTTTCAGGCTGCCATAGTTCAGGTCAGCATCTACGCTGCCCGATATGCTATTCATTTTTACATCGGTATACTGAGCGGTGACATACACGGCTTTGGTGGTGTTCACGCGCAGGTTGGCGTACTTGGTCTGTACACGCAAGTCTTCGATATCGCCGAGGTTGAAATTGTCGTACTTGGACGTGACACGCACGGCCATTGCCTGGTCAATCTGGAAATCGGAGTACTTGGAGTCCATCTGCACCTCGGCGGCTTCGGTGATGTTAAGTCCGCCATAACTAAGGTACCCGGTGAGGTTGCGAACTTTAGCCAAATTGGCCTTGCCGTAACCGATAGACAGGTCGGCGTTGTTGTTTACCGCTTCAGTGCGCAAGTCTCCGTACTTGATTTCGGCCTTGAGTTTGCCATTAAGGGCGGCCACAAACGAGTTTCCATACTTGTTTTTCAGGTCAAGTTGGTTGCCAATGGGCATCCACACCTCATAGTTGATCTTGAAATCCTGGCAGTTGTTGCCGAGCCACGAAATCTTGGCTTCACTTTCAATCACCGTTTCGGCCTTCACATAGTCGGCGGTGTTCATAAAATTCACCTTGATGCGTTCAAAGGTGCGGTCAGCGGTGCGTTGGTCGGTGGCATTTACTACAATGGTGATGTCAATCTTCACGGAGTTGTTTTGCCATGTATTGATGTTGACCTTGCCGTATTTATTGTAGATAGCCGTGGTTCCGGTGGCCGAGATATTGAACTCGCGGTTGATTTTTTTGGAAAACTCCTGAGTGGGGCCTCCGGCGAGGGCCTGTACGGCGCTGCCGAGTACGACAAGACAGACCAGGAGTGCCTGTCGGGCGTTGCTGAAACTACAGATTTTCGACTTCATAATTGCTGCTGGTTGACGGTACTTGTTGCTGTTGATTGGGCTTTTGCTGCTCGATATGTTGGAGCACCCGTTCGAGAATGGCGGCTTTGGCCTTATAATTTTCAATCATTGCCCGCACGACTTGTTCGCGGTTTCCTGGAGGAACAATGGCCAAATCACCGCGGAGTTCGGCCATGATCCCGTCCATTTGACGAAGGTCATCCAGGACATTTTTGTCGCTGTAGGAAGCGAATTTGGTCAATTTATTTTCCTTGGTGGAAATATCCCGCTGGTAGTACTGTTCCAACTCGGCATATTCAGTGGATACGTCGCTCATGCTCATGCCTGCCTGAGCGGCATCGGATGCACCGTACCAGATGCCGATATTGATGCCAGCGATGAGCAGAATAATGGCGGCAGCAGCACGCAAGAGATTGGACCGCCAATTCACGGACACGATCTTCTGCGTTTTAGCGGGTACTGATTGTTCAAGGGCAGCCCAAACCCGGTCACTGGGGATTTCGGAATCGAACGCCGCCCGGTTGTCCGCTATGAACGTTTCGAGAGGGTCTTGCCGGTCGTGTTTTTGGCCCAGGGCGTCGGCGATAGACTGCCAAATGCCCTCTGCGGGTTCGGCGGTATCGAATCCGATGCGGTTCAGGATCAGGTACTGTTCCAGCCGGTCTGCGTGTCGAAGGCGATCGAGTGTCTTCGCCACACCCGGCCAACAATACGGGGCCGGGGTGGCGAAGTCGAAAGCTTCGCGGTTGCTGCGCACGAACGCTTCTATTTTGCTGCTGTTTGACATTTCTTTTCTGTTTTTCAGTTTGGACCTGGTCGTATTGTTAACTGTGGATTAAGCGAGCATGTCGCGTAATTTTGCTTTTGCCCGGCTATACTGCGACTTAGATGTTGCCTCCGTGATGCCGAGAATATCACCGATTTCTTCGTGGTCGTAGCCTTCCATGGCGTACAACGTAAAGACCATGCGGTATCCATCGGGCAGTTCGGTTATGGCGCGGTTTACCTTATCGATACTCAGGGGCAATTCTACGTCACGTTCGTTTTCTTCGGCGCGTTCGTTGAGCGGAGTCAATTCCTGAAAAGAGAGCCGGCGGCTTTTCAAAAAATTGATGCTCTTGTTGATTGTGATCCGTTTGATCCAGGCCCCGATGCTGCTTTCGTGGCGAAACGAATCCAACTTGGCAAAAACCTCAACGAAGGTGCTTTGCAGTACGTCTTCTGCGTCGTGGGCATTTTTTACCATACGCAAAGCTGTATTGTACATTGCACGAGAGTACAAACGGTACAATTCAAACTGCGCGTCGCGGCGGCCAATCCTACAGCGCTCAATTAGGTCGCGGTGCGTTTGCGTGGCGTCCATTTTGTAATTTGATTCCATTGACAAGGTGTAGGCTAACGGGTTGCACGAAATGTTAAATTTTTAAGAATTGGCTGGCTTCTAACAGGCTTTTGACAGGCTTGTGACACGGAACAGCACGTCAGAGAATTCAGAGATTACTTTCTATAATACGTTTTTTCAAGGCTCCTCCTCCATTTAGCAAATCCATGTACCGCATGGTGGCTCCAGTTGACCGACGTACCACTTGCGTTACGCTTACCGTCCGAACGCGCTCGGAGCGGTTCATGATAAAATCATTTTCCGGGTCGCCGACACTGCCGCGAATGTGCAGGCCGAAAATATCGGCGGACAGGCTGGTCGCTCTGGTCCGATCGGCGCCGACAAGCCAGTCACGGAAAACCTGTTCACGACGAGCTTGCATATCGGGCGGGTATAGCGTAGCCGAACACCAGAAATGAGTTTGTTCTAGGGCCAGTTCGGCGAGGTGGCGGTGGTCTCCGTCCCAGCGCAATTCTACGGCCCGTTCGGGCCCAAAATACAGGAACGTGAACGGCTCGATACCGTTCAGGTCGTATTGCTCAAAAAAATCACCGGGATGAGGCCACTCAAAAAAATCGAGCAGGACGAGGCCCCGACTGCGGCGGTATGGGGGCTCGTGGCGGTGCTTAAGGAATGCCCCGTTTAGCAGGCAGGCCGTGCGCCCGCCACGGGCGGTAGCAATCCATGTGCCGCCGGATTTGGCATCTTTGGGAAACAGCACCTGCCCGATCCGGGTAAGGCCGAACTGGGAACGGGCGGGTGCTTCGTCGCGGTTGTGCGTCAAAACAAACCCGTCCTGCACAGGCAGGTAGGTCACGGTGCACACCGGCGGTACATATCGAGGTTTGCGACTCCGATGCGTTGGAGGAAATGGCCCGTGGAAACACGGAGCACTCCCAAGCCGTACTTCATACTCCGGCGGAAATTGATGCTGGAGGCCTCTTCGAAATATTTAGTCGGGCAGGTCACCTCGCCGATGTCGAATCCGGCAAAAATGATCTGGGAAAGCATTTCGTTGTCGAACACGAAATCGTCGGAATTCTGGTTGAAGTTGATTGTTTGCAGCACCTCGCGGTTGAAGGCGCGATAGCCCGTATGGTATTCCGACAGTTTGTAGTGCCCCAGCAGGTTTTGGGCAAAGGTCAGGAAACGGTTTGCCACATACTTGTACAACGGCATACCGCCCTTGCGTGCGCCCATACCGAGAATGCGCGATCCAAGTACTACCGGGTATAGCTCTTCACCGATAATATTCACCATCGAAGGGATCAGCTTCGGGGTGTACTGGTAGTCGGGGTGGAGCATGATTACAATGTCGCCGCCTATTTCCAGCGCTTTGTTGTAAAGCGTTTTTTGGTTGCCGCCGTACCCTTTATTTTGCTCATGAACCAGAACATGCCGGATGCCGAGGGCACGAGCGATTTCGGCAGTGTTATCGCGGCTATGGTCGTCGCAGAGGATTACGTCGTCCACCAAGTCAAAAGGTATTTCCTGATACGTTTTTTCGAGGGTCTTGGCTGCGTTATAGGCAGGCAGCACGACGACCACTTTTTTTCCTTTGTACATAAAAATCAGCGATTGGCGATGTGGCCTGTTGGTCAGGGCGCTTCCGAATTATCGTCTTTTTTGTCCACGTCGGCGGCGGTTTCCGGCTCCGGCTCGGCAGTTTTCACTTCTTCAAAAATGCCTTTTTCCAGCATAAAAGCGAACCACTTGAGGCATTTTTTGATGTCGTTAATGTGAACCCGGTCGTGGTCGTGCTCGGGAAGTACCGCTGTAAAATACCCACGGAGTTCGGAGCTGTTGGCATCCTGCGGTGGTGGTGGCGTGGCCTCCAGCGTGTCCAGCATTTTCTGAAAAACGTCAGCGAGCGGGATGGTGCCCTCGTCGGTGTCCACATAAACGGACACAGTGCCAAGGGGTGTGATCTGGTTTTGGCGAACGGCAACAAAACGGGTACGGCCCTCTTTGCGGTCTTCGATGAGCAGGCCGTTGTTGCGGGTGGTGATTAACTTGTGTACCCCGGGCACGCCGGAGATGACTAAAAATTTTTCTAAGTTCATGGCTGTGTGTCCGGCAAAGGTAAACAGACTTTGGTTTTTTTGAGCACCTGCATCGTCGGCGTTCCTTACCTTGGCATTTTCAAAACCAATTTTGGCTATGCCCACCATATTATTTCAAGATTCTCTGCTCCTTGTTGTCGACAAACCTTCGGGCATGCCAGCGCAGGCCGACAAGACCGGCGACGACTCCCTTTTGCAATGGGCCGAAGCCGATTGCGGCCATGCCCTGCATCTCGTACACCGGCTCGATAGGCCTGCGAGCGGCATCGTGCTTTTGGCCAAGACGAAAGAGGCAATGACCCTGCTCCAACAGCAGTTTCAGAGTCGCAGTATCGAGAAAGAGTACCTTGCTGTAGTGGAGGCGCTGCCAACTGAGCAAGAGGGCACTCTCGTGCATTTTGTGCAAAAAAATGCCGAAAAAAATCGCGCTTTTGTCTCAACGGAAGAACGCCCGGGCACCGAACGCGCTGAACTGGCCTACCGCCTGCTTGGCAGCAGCGAACGCTACCACCTGTTGCTCGTGCGGTTGCTTACCGGCCGCCACCACCAGATCCGTGCCCAACTCTCCGGAATTGGTTGCCCGATCAAAGGGGATGTGAAGTACGGCGCGCGGCGCGGCAATCGGGACCGCTCCATTCACCTGCACGCGTGGCGTATCGGCTTTGAGCACCCCGGTTCCGGGGAGTGGATGTGTTTGGAGGCACCGAGGCCTGGTGGGGATCCGGTTTGGGACGCGCTGAGCAGTTTTTAGTGCCGCGATTCCGCCATCTCTAACAGGAGGCGGCGATTAGTTCGCGTTGTCGCTCAAAAACTTAAGTCGCATTAGCTGGAGTTCCTCCCAAGTGATCTCGTCGTCTTTCAGTTCTTTGAACGCCACATCGAGGTCGTCGGTTTCGGCTTCTTTGAAGTATTCCATCACTGTTTCGCGGACATACTCGTCCACGATTTTGTTCAGGTGGTAGTCCAGCCCCAGTTTGGTTCCAGAGGTGACGATGCCGTAGAGTTCTTCCATGAGCTCGTCCCAAGCCAGGTCGTTGGATCTGGCGATGTCGTCGAGCGGTATTTTGCGGTCAATAGCCTGGATAATGCTGACTTTTGTTTTGGACTTGTTGGCCACCGTTTTGATGGTAATGTCCATGGGCCGCTCGATCTCGTTTTCTTCTACGTGTTTTTTAATGAGGTCGAGAAAGGGATTAGCGTAGCGTTGGGCTTTTCCGATGGATACGCCTTGAATTTTGGCCATGTCCTCCATCGAGAGGGGGTACTGGGTAGCCATTTCTTCGAGGGAAGGATCCTGGAAAATGACGTAGGGCGGAAGGTTGAATTTTTTGGCAACAACACGGCGGAGGTCCTTGAGCATGGCCATCAGGGCTTCGTCAAGCACGTCCGTTCCACCTTTATCCTCTTCAAAGTCGTAGGCACCGCCGTCATCATAGTTGTGGTTGACGGTAATCTGAACCGGTTGCGGGTTTTGGATAAACGCCCGCCCGGCTTCCGAGACTTTAAGCAGGCCGAACTCTTCAATTTCCTTGTAGGCGAGGTTATTGATCATGGCGTGGCGAATGACAGAGGTCCAGAAGTTCTCATCGCGGTCTTCGCCGACACCGAAATTTTCTAATTTAGAGAACCGGAAGTCTTTCATTTCCTTGGTCTCGCGCCCCATGATGAATTCCACGATGGTTTTCATCAGGTAGTTTTCGTTCAGGTCGAGGATGCTTGATAGCACCTGCACCATTTCCTCTTGCACATTGACGCGTTCCTTGGGATTTTTGCAGTTGTCACACATTTTACCACAGCTGCTTTCTTCAAACTCTTCACCGAAGTAGTGGAGAAGAAACCGTCGGCGACAGGCAGCTGTTTCGGCGTAGGCCACTACCTCCTGCATGAGTTGGGCCCCCATTTCGCGCTCGGCTACGGGTTTGTCGCGCAAGAATTTTTCCAGGCGAAGGATATCGTTGTAATTGTAAAAGGCAATGCACTTGCCCGCGAGGCCGTCGCGACCAGCCCGGCCGGTTTCCTGGTAATAGTTTTCGATGCTCTTGGGCATGTCATAATGGATGACAAAGCGTACGTCGGGCTTGTCAATACCCATACCAAAGGCAATAGTGGCACAGATCACGTCAATTTCCTCCATGAGGAAATCGTCTTGGGTTTTGGAGCGGGTCTTGGGGTCGAGGCCTGCGTGGTAGGGAGCCGCCTTGATGTCGTTTACGACAAGCATTTCAGCCAGGTCTTCTGCTGTTTTGCGGTTTTGGACATAGATGATGCCTGACTCGTTTCGGAATTCCTCCTTGATAACCTGGATGATCTGTTTGATCGTCTGATCTTTTTTGATCTTGGGACGGATTTCGTAAAACAGGTTTTCGCGGTTGAAGGAGGAGATATAGGTGTGGTCGCCGCCCATCTCGAGGTTTTTCAGGATGTCCTGTTGTACTTTAGGCGTGGCGGTAGCGGTGAGCGCCATGATAGGCACGTTGCGGGCCACGGCGTCAAGCATTACGCGGATACGGCGGTATTCGGGGCGAAAATCGTGCCCCCACTCGGAAATACAGTGCGCCTCGTCCACAGCCACAAAAGAGATGTCCGTGTTTTTGAAAAACTCGATGTTTTCTTCCTTTGTCAGTGTTTCGGGGGCCACATACAGCAGTTTGGTTTTGCCGTCGGTGATGTCTTGTTTCACCTTTTTCATCTGCGCCTTGGTGAGCGACGAGTTGAGGAAGTGGGCCACTTCATCGGAGTCGGAGTAACTTCGGATGCTATCAACCTGGTTCTTCATCAGTGCAATGAGCGGGCTGATGACTATGGCCGTGCCGGGTAGCATGAGGGCCGGAAGCTGGTAGCAAAGGCTTTTGCCACCGCCAGTGGGCATGATGACAAACGTGTCGTTTTTATCGAGCAGGTTTTGTATAATGGAGCCTTGTTCGGCCTTAAAGGCATCAAAACCGAAATATTTGTGCAGGCTTTCGTGCAGGGCGTCGGGAGCAGCGGCTATCGAAGACATCGTTCAGGTACTGGTTAAAAAAACATCAAAAGAAAGGTCGCGTGGGGCCTTTTTTATAGCAAAAGCCCCACCGCTGGCAGGGCCTTTTTTCAAAAAGCCGCCAAAGATATAAAAACAAACAGGATTTGTTGCGCAAATTTTTCTTGGAAAATTTGTTAAGAAAATTCAATCATTCCGGCGATAATTTGGAAACGATGCGTTTTTTGTCGCCAAGGCAAAACAAAAAACTGGACAAGCGGGAGGTGTTTGCTTGCCGCTTTGGAACGTGAGCGCTTGGAAGGATAAGATTTGGGCGGTGGCGGCGGCGTTTTTTGCCCTCTTGACATAGCGTTCATGGGGAATTTGCCCAACGTAGCATAAAAAAAGTGCCACAGAGGCTCACAACGCGATCTGCATCCAAACCGGGCAGTGGTCAGAATGCACTATTTCGGTGCGCTGACGCGCATCAAGCACATGATCCGCCAGATTGTCGGACACTGCCTGGTAGTCAATACGCCAGCCTTTGTTGTTTGCCCGGGCACCAGCGCGGTAAGTCCACCAGCTGTACTCAGCCAGTTCGGGGTGCTTGTGCCGGAAGGCATCGGTGAACCCGCTGGTAAACCACTTGGTCATCCAGTCGCGTTCTTCGGGCAAAAAGCCGCTGGATTTTTTATTGCCCTTAGGGTCGTGGATATCCAGTTCAGAATGGGCGATGTTGTAGTCCCCCACGATAATGAGTTGCGGGCGTTCCTTTTTCAGTTCGGTGGCCCAGCGGAAAAAATCATCAAGAAATTCCATTTTGAACGCCTGCCGTTCTTCGCCGGAAGTGCCGGAGGGGAAGTAGCAATTGAGCACCGACCAATCGCCGAAGTCGGTACGCAGGATGCGGCCCTCGCGGTCGTATTTGTCTATACCGCAACCCACAACCACGTTGTCGGGTTCTCGTTTGCTGAACGTGGCCACTCCGCTGTAGCCCTTTTTTTCGGCAGAATGCCAGCAGTGCCGGTATCCCAGTGCCTCAATCTCTAACAACGGAATATCCTCGGGCAGGGCTTTGGTTTCCTGCAGGCACACGATGTCGAATTGCTCGCGATCGAGCCAGTCGAGGAAATTTTTTGAAATGGCCGAGCGCAGGCCGTTGACGTTGTAAGAGACAATGGTGGTCATGGCTTGCTGGAGAGGGTGCTACTCGTCATCGTCTCGGCTAATCGGTTCCACTTCTGCCACACTGGCACTTTCGCCGGGAGTGGGGTCCGCAAACGGTCGTTTACCAATGATGTTCTCCAAATCGGCACGGTGTAGCACTTCTTTTTCCAACAGGCTTTTGGCCAACGAGTCCAGTTCGCGACGTTTTTCGCGGAGCAGATTCTTGGCACGGTCGTACTGCTGGTCGATCATGATCTTCACTTCCTGATCAATCAAGTAAGCCGTTTGCTCGGAAAACGGGCGGTTGTAGGTCTCGGTCAGCATGGTGTAGTACGACACATTGCCCACTTTTTCGTTCATACCGTAGTTGATGATCATGTCATACGACAAACGGGTGATGTGGTCGAGGTCGCTTTGAGCACCGGTGCTGATTTTGTCGAACACGACCGATTCGGCGGCGCGGCCTCCAAGGGTCATACAGATATCATCGAGCAGTTTTTCCTTGCGGGTAATGTATTGCTCCTTGGGCAGGTACTGGGCGTATCCGAGGGCAGCAAGACCGCGCGGCACGATGGTTACTTTTACCAATGGGTGCGCATACTCCAAAAACCAGCCGCAGATGGCATGCCCGGCCTCGTGGTAGGCAATGATCTGTTTTTCCTCCGGGCTGATGATCTTGTTTTTCTTTTCCAGGCCGCCGATCACCTTGTCCAAAGCGTAGTTGAAATCGTCCAGATCCACAGCTTTTTTATCGCGACGGGCAGCAATAAGAGCAGCCTCATTGCAGACGTTGGCGATATCAGCCCCCACAAAACCGGGGGTCATCTCGGCCAGAGCAATGGGCGTAACCTCCGGGGAAACTTTTATATTTTTCAGGTGAACCTCAAAGATTTGGGCGCGGCCATTGAGGTCGGGGCGCCCGATTCCAATCTGGCGGTCGAAGCGCCCAGGGCGCATGAGCGCGTTGTCGAGAATATCGGGGCGGTTGGTGGCCGCCATGAGGATCACACCCTTGTCGGTGGGAAAGCCGTCCATTTCCACGAGTAGCTGGTTAAGGGTGTTTTCGCGCTCATCGTTGCCACCCTGAATGGCACCTCGTCCGCGAGCACGACCGATAGCGTCTATTTCATCAATGAAAATAATGCAAGGCGCTTTCTCACGAGCCTGACGGAATAAGTCGCGTACACGGGATGCGCCTACACCAACAAACATTTCCACAAAATCGGAACCGGAAATAGAGAAAAACGGTACCCCTGCCTCGCCCGCTACAGCCTTGGCCAGCAGGGTTTTGCCCGTACCGGGGGGGCCTACGAGCAACACGCCCTTGGGTATTTTACCACCAAGTGTGGTGTATTTTTTGGGGTTTTTGAGGAAGTCCACGATCTCCATAACCTCTTCCTTGGCCTCGTCCAAGCCGGCTACATCGGTAAAGGTGATGTTCACCTTGGAGTTGTTATCGAACAGGGTGGCCTTGGATTTTCCGATGTTGAAAATCTGGGAACCGGGGCCTCCGGCGCCGCCGCCCATTCGCCGCAGCACGAATATCCATATGGCCAGGATCAAGAGCAGGGGCAGCAGGTAGGTCATGGCTGTACCAGTCCAGTTCGGCTCGTCCAGATAAACCGGGACGATCTTTGCCCTTTTCTCCTTTTTCAGGCTTTCGTTCAGCGCCAGCAGGTTGTCCTTCAGTACATCCATGGAGCCTATATTGAACGAAATGTACATCTTCTCGGCATCAAAGTTCCAACCAGGTTTGTCGGGCTGGCAGTCTTTGTTTTTGTCCTCAATACGGAACAAGGCAAAGTGCTTGCACAGGCTGTCTTTTTTGATGTAAGCGCGGGCAGTCTCCTTGTTCACAACCTCCATTTTTTGGATATCGCCAGCACGCACCATTGCCTCGAAATCCTCCCAGGACTTGACAGGCAGGGTGACGAACATGCGGGACAGTTGCAGGCCGAGCAGTGCCAGGCCAATAAGGATGTAGATCCAGGTGAAACTGAAGCGAGGCATATTGTCGCTGTTTCCACTGTTGTTTGTATTGTCGTCGCGTTCTGGGCGCGGATCGTCCTGATCCTCTTCGCGTTTACGCTTGTCGTTGCTCATAAAAAAGTTTTTGCCAGCAGGCTGTTAAATTTCGGCGAATTCGGTGGCATCAGCATCGCTCCAGAGCTGCTCAATGTCATAAAATTCGCGGGTTTCGGGGTAGAACACATGAACCATAGTGTTGAAATAATCCATGAGCACCCAACGGGCGTTCTGGGATCCTTCGGTGTGTGAAGGCATGGTCAATGTCTCTTCCTTCACCTTTTTGTAGATGCTGTCGGAGATCGCCTTGATGTGCGTGCTGGAGTCGCCTTCGCAGATGATAAAAAAATCGGCAGGGGCGTCGCCAAGACGGCGCAGGTCCAGAAGCACGATTTTTTTGCCTTTTTTGTCGCGAATACCTTCGATGATGAAGTGGTTGAGCTGTTCTGTGCGAGAATCGCGGGCGGTGGGCCGCTGTAGCGTTGTCAATTCCAAATGATGCTGTGTTTGTGTTTGTATTTAGGGGCCACCTTGCTGGAACCCGGCATAAAAGTACGGAACTTTGCGCGTGTCGGCCAAGCTCCAACATTAGGTTGGTGTCAAATAGCCGCTCAAGCGCATGGCAAACGCTCTTTTCATAGGAAAAGTTTACTACCGTTTCGACGAGATACCCTCAACGAACGACTACGCCCGCGAGCTGCTCACAAAAAGCAAGCCACCCGAGGGAACGGCCATCCAGGCTGCCAGCCAGTCAGCCGGACGCGGCCAATATGGCAGTCGCTGGCTAAGTACACCCGGCCAAAACCTGCTTTTGAGCATTATTCTTTACCCGACATGGCTGGCCGCCGCCAACCAATTCCGCCTCGCCGAGGCCGTTGCGCTGGCCGTGTCTGACACCGTAAGCGGGCAAATACAGGCTGCGAAACCGCGTGACCACGGTGGGCGACCGCAGAATGTACCTCAGCAGACCGGAATGCCAACGATCAAATGGCCGAACGATATTTATCTCGGCGACCGAAAAACAGCCGGTATCCTGATCCAAAACAATGTGTCCGGGCAGTTTTTGCAGTCGTCCGTCGTGGGCATCGGCCTGAATGCAAACCAGACTGCCTTTCCTCCCGATGTTCTCAAGGCTACATCACTGGCTTTGGAAACGGGTGCCATGTTCGACCTTGAAGCTCTGGCCGAGGCACTGTTTGTTTGTTTGGAACAGCGCTACCTGCAACTGAAAAACGGGCAAACCACGGCATTGCGAGCCGAGTACCACCAACATCTGTATGGCTTGGGTGAAGTCCGGACGTTTGCGCGGGCCGATGGAAGTCGGTTCACGGGAGCGATCCAGCGCGTAGCAGACGACGGCCGCGTGCTCATCCACACCAATGCAGGCGAGGAGGCTTTTGGCCTGAAAGAGGTCGTTTTTGAGGGGTTCTAATGCGTTCTTTTTTACAAAAACGCGCCAGCCCCGGTGCGGTATACCACGGTGGTTACCACATGCCCGACCATGCCGAGCGTGCTGCGGTCAATGACGCTCATATTATCGTTGTGTGTATGGTGGTAGGTGCCGAACGAGTTGGGCGGCGGGTTGGGTATGCTGATGATGTCCACCGTAGGAATGCGGGCGTGGCGTATGACAAATACATGATCGTCGGTGACGTAGCCGCCGGGGCTGTTCGGAAAACTACTGCCATACCCCAGCTCCTCGGCGATGTTCCAGATACTGCTCTGCACAAGCGGTGCATTTTGGGCGGAATAGCCCTCGCGGGGGAAAACGGCACCGCGTGCCCCCACCATGTCGAGCAAGATGCCAAAGCGAGCCGAGTAGCCGGGCTTGTGCAGGTTTTGCGACCAGTGTTGGGAGCCGAGGCACCAGGTCAGCGTTTTGGCTTCGTTGGTGTTTTGGGCCATGACGGACTGCCCGGCCTCGTGCCCGCGGTCGTCGCCGAGGTCTTCGGCATCAAAACAGATCAGGTCCACGCCGAGGTCCACGGGGTTGGCTTGCAGCACGCGGGCGATTTCAAGCAGTACGGCCACACCGCTGGCGCCGTCGTCCGCACCAGGGATGGGCTTGTCCTTGTCCTTGCTATCCTTGTCGCCGATGTGGCGGCTGTCCCAGTGGGCCGAAATGAGGATACGGTTGGTCAGTTCGGGTTTGTACTGGGCGATGATGTTCACGGCATCGAGGGGGCCGAAGTAGGTGTTTGCCTTGAATTTTTGCTCGATCACGACCATGCCCATGCGTGTAAATTCACCAACGAGCCACGCTGCACACTTTTTGTGCGCCGGTGAGCCGGGTACGCGTGGCCCGAAATCCACTTGTTTTTGAACAAAAGAGTAGGCAGAGTCGGGACTGAACGGCGGTACAGTCACTGTCACGGCGGGTTTGTCGGGGGTGATGGGCTGAACGGGGTCAACCGGAAGCAGGTACTGGAGCAGGTAGGGGGTGGCGAAGGCTGCGATAAGCAGCAATACAAGCCAGTAGCGGTTGTTGCGGATAAATGAATTGGTGGCCATGAAAAAATCGTGTGATTCCTGTCAAAAATCGGTTTGTTAATACGCGTCATACTTTGATGACGACGAGGTTTCGCACCATCTCCAAGTAGGTTTTGGCGAACAATGGCATGGACGAAAAATCCAGTTTGTCGGTATCGGGCTTCAGGCGCGGGTATTCGGGGCGGTTGTTGTCAGCGATGGCGCGAATGGCCTGAATGATGGCGCGTTTGTCGGGTAGCCCGATCGTATTGGTGTATGTTGGGAAACCAAGCGCCCGGAAAAAATCGGTCTCGGTGATTTGAAAAAACAAGTGGAACAGGTCGCGGTCGGGTTTGGGCGGCACGTTCTGAAACATGGCGTTGCCGACGATGTACTGGGGCACAGCCAGCGCCAGTTCGAGGTGGTTCTGGTTGAGGTGCCACTCCATATTGGGCAGCTCGCCATCAATCAGGGCTGTCACGCGCTCGTGGTTGGCGGGCGGATTCACACCGAACGTGCTGCGTGTGCGGTACAACTCTTGCAGCACCTGCTCGCGCGGTCGGTCAAGAATTTTTTGAAACTCCTTGCGCAGTGCCAGAATCTTCAACTGGTTGGTGCGCTCGTCCTTGGTAAAGTAGATACCGTAGATTTTTTCCAAAACGTCCATCACAAAACCCTCTGGTCGAAGCAGATAATCGAGCCGGAGAGCCAGCGCGAGCAGAAAGTAGGCGTAGCCGCCGGGATACTTGTTCGGGTCGGGGTCTGCTTTGTCCAATAAGGCAAAGGCAGTGTTGATCTGGGAGCAGAGGTAGTCGTACTTGATTGTTTTTTCTGCGTCGGGAATTTCTGCACCGTGCAGTTTTTCCACGGCGTGCAGGGTGCTGAACTCATCTATGAGCAAATCGTCCTGCTTGTCGGCGTGTATGGCCAGTTCGCGCAGGGCGTGCAGGAGCTTGAGTGGTGAGGCATCCACGCCGGGTGTGTCGAAGCGAAGGGCGAGGATATTGTCGGGCGAGAGTGCGAACCGGCAGAAGCGCAGGCTGTAATTGTACTCCATGAGGCGGCGCAAAAAGCCCACATTCAGGTCTTCGGCTCTGGCTACCTGGCTTTCGGCCAAAACCTTGTCGTTAGTAGCGGTGCCCGTCACGCGTTGCGAGCCTTGTTGGAACTCGAAGCGCACGCTATCATCCTGGCGTTCCCAGCGGACGTTGTCCAGCTGCTCGTCCCGCAAGTAGGAAAAAAACTCACCATAGGCATTCAGGTGCTCGCCCTTGTCGAACAGATCGAGCGACCGGTTCCATGCCGCTATTTGCTCCACCGATTTGTAGGCATCGGAGTAGCGGCCAAACGGGATGTCCGGTAACGCGGCCTGACGTTTGCCAAAAAGTTGCTCGAAAAAACCCATGCGGAGTATTTCAGGTAGTTGTCGAAAAAAGAGCCGTAAAAGTAGCAAGTTTGCCGGGAAAAAAGGGTTTGCCATGAAAACGTTTCGCACTACGATGCCTGCGCACCAGGCGCCGTTCGGCATCGCACACACCGATCAGTTACTACTGGTCGGCTCTTGTTTTACCGAGCACATCGGCCACCGGTTGGAGGCAGGCAAATTCCGCACGCTGACTAATCCCAACGGGATCGTGTACAACCCGGTGTCCATTGCCAGATCACTCACCAACTTACAAAACGCTGGCTCTGATTCAAAAAACGCTGTTTTTGAGTTCCAGGGCCTGTGGCACAGCTGGGATCACCACGGGCGTTTTTCGCACCCCGACCGGGAAACTGCGCTGCAAAACCTCGCGACGACACACACCCACGCAGCAGATTTTTTGAAAAAAACAAACCGCCTGCTGCTCACGCTCGGCACAGCCGACGTGTTCGTCCTGCGTGAAACAGGGCAGGTGGTGGCCAACAACCACAAGGTTCCCGCCGACCGCTTCGAGCAGCGCCACCTGAGCGTGGCCGAAACCGTGGATGCATTGGCAAATGCCCTGTTGCCGCTGCATACAGTCGCTCCCGATCTGCGGGTCGTACTCACCGTCAGCCCGGTACGGCACCTGCGTGCCGGTTTTGTGGACAACCAGCGCAGCAAGGCCGTACTCACACTGGCTTGCGCCGAGCTGTGCCAGCGACTCGACTTCGTCCACTATTTCCCGGCATACGAGCTGATGCTCGACGACCTGCGCGATTACCGCTTTTATGCTGCCGATATGATCCATCCTTCCGACACGGCTGTGGATTACATCTGGCAATATTTCGCCGAAGCGTTTTTTTCGCCCCAAACCCAACACCTGCTGGAACGGATTTCCAAAATAACTGCTGCCGCCCGGCATCGGCCATTCCACCCGGACAGCCCGGAGCACCGGGCGTTTGCAGCGCAGCAATTGGCGTACTTGGAGCAGTTGTGCGCCGAATATCAGGGCCTGGATTTTTCGGAGGAAATCAAGGTCTTTTCCCAAGTATGAGTTGCGCACGGGCTGTACAAACCTTTTTTGCAAACCACTTCCCATTTTGTATAAAACTTGGCGGTACTTCGCGCCCGAAGTGGTGAAACAAGCTCAGTTGGCCTATCTTTGCGGCCTTTTCAAAAACACTTCGACAAAACTCTGGAATACATGAACATCGCCGTCGTCGGTACTGGTTACGTTGGTTTGGTAACAGGTACTTGCTTTGCCGAAACAGGCAACAATGTCATCTGCGTTGACAACAACGAACAAAAAGTGCATCGCCTGAAAAACGGTGACGTACCCATCTACGAGCCGGGACTCGACGTGCTTTTCGAACGCAATACCAAAGAGGGGCGCTTGCATTTCACCACCGACCTGCGCGATGCCGTGAACAAAAGCCAGCTCATCTTCCTCGCCCTTCCCACGCCGCCCGGTGAGGATGGCAGCGCCGACCTGTCGTACATCATGGGCGTGGCGCGCGACCTGTCGGGTATCATTACCGAGTACAAGGTCGTGGTAGACAAAAGCACGGTGCCCGTTGGCACGGCTGAAAAAGTGTCCGCCATAATGGCTGAAAAATTGTCCAAAAAACTGTTCGACGTCGTGTCCAACCCCGAGTTCCTGCGCGAAGGGGTGGCGGTGGAGGATTTCCTCAAGCCCGATCGCGTAGTGGTGGGTACAAACAGTGAAAAAGCCCGCAAAGTGATGCGTCAGCTGTACGAGCCGTTTGTCCGCCAGGGCAACCCGATCTATTTCATGGACGAGCGCTCCGCAGAAATGACCAAGTACGCTGCCAATGCCTACCTCGCCACACGTATTTCGTTTATGAACGAGGTTGCCAACCTCTGCGAAAAACTCGGAGCCAACGTAGATCAGGTACGCATAGGCATGGGCAGCGACAGCCGCATCGGCAAACGCTTCCTTTTCCCCGGCATCGGCTATGGCGGCTCCTGCTTCCCCAAGGATGTGCAGGCGCTGGCCAAGACCGCCAGCGAACACGCTTACGACTTCAAAATCCTGAAATCCGTGATGAAGGTCAACAGCCTCCAAAAAGGCGTTTTGACCAAAAAAATACGCCGCTTTTTCAAAAACGACCTCACCGGGCGTACCGTCGCCATCTGGGGCCTGGCCTTCAAGCCGAACACGGACGATACCCGCGAGGCTCCGGCCTTGGTCATCATGGACGAGCTCCTCGCCGCCGGTGCCCGAGTACAGGCTTTCGATCCCGAAGCTATGCCCAACGTACAAGCCATTTACGGCGACAGGGTCGTATTTGCCAGCACCATGTACGAGGCTCTAAACGGGGCCGATTGCCTGGTGATCGCCACCGAGTGGGGTGAGTTCCGTACACCGGATTTTGAAAAAATGGCGACCCTGCTCCGGGAACCAGCCATCTTCGACGGACGAAATGTGTATGACACGGACCAGATGAAAGCCCACGGCTTCTACTACGCCAGTATCGGGCGGCCCAAAGTGAAGGGCAGGAAGCGGGTGGAATGATGAATGATGAATGATGGATGATGAATGGGGGGCGATCGAATGGAGCATTTTTAACCAATCAACATATTAATTTCACATGGGTAAAGGAGATTTTAAAACCAAGCGCGGCAAGATTCGCCGCGGCTCGCACGGGAAAAGCCGCCCCAAAGCGGCCAAAATACGTGCAGCTGGCAGGAAAAAAGCCGCGTAACGACAGATGGATGGTGCGTGCTGTCCAATAATCGGCACGCATCATTCAAAGAGCCTTCCCTGGGGCAGCTGCCGGAATGACTTGCGGTGGTGCGGGCTGAGTCCGTACCGCTGAATGGCTTTCCGGTGCGCTTCGGTAGGATAACCTTTGTTGGTGGCCCAGTCGTAAAGGGGAAAAAGGTCGCCCAAGCGTTGCATTTCGGCATCACGGTGGGTTTTGGCCAAAACGGACGCTGCAGCAATAGCGGCATACTTGCCGTCGCCTTTCACCACGCACAAGTGGGGCACATCGGCGTAGCGTCGGAAGCGATTACCGTCCACAAGAATATGTTGCGGGCGTGCCGAAAGGCCGTCCAGTGCCCGGTGCATGGCCAAAAAAGAGGCTTGCAAAATATTGATTCGGTCTATCTCCCCGGGTTCTGCACTAGCCACCGACCAGGCCAGGGCGCTTTGTTCGATCACTGTACGCAGCTCGGCGCGTTGCAGTGCCGTCAATTGCTTGGAGTCGTTCAGCAAAGGATGAAAAAAGTCGGGCGGCAGGATCACAGCCGCTGCGAATACCGGCCCCGCCAGGCACCCGCGCCCGGCCTCATCGCACCCGGCCTCAAGCCGGTCAGGAAGGTGAAAAGGTAACAGCATAGTTGGCTCATTTGTCAGAGGGCAGCCGGATACCGTGCCCGCCGGTGAATTTCGGCTTCCAGGTTTCCGAAATGGCATAGGCCCGGAACTTGGCATCGGCAGCAACGGGGCCGACGTACAGCTCATCCACCGTGCTTTGGAACAGCAGCAGCCAGCGGTCGAAATGCTCCGCCTTTAGGGGGTGAAGCGCGTGTAAATCGACATGTTTTTGGATGGGGTTTCCCTGATACTGCGTGCCGCCGAGCAGCAAAAATTCCCAGAAATTGTACATCACGGGCAGGTGCCTGGGCCAGTCCACATTAGCCACATCGTTGAAGACGGGGCCGAGCAAGGTGTCAGCCTGTACCTTTTCGTAGAACACGTTGATGAGCCGCTCGATGTCGGCACGGTGCGTGATATCGGGTTTCATGTTTTTATTAAATTTAAAAATCGCAGGTTTGGCCGTGCTGTTTGAGCCAGTTTTCCTGCTCTTGGTAGTTGGGCAAAAAACGCTCGACCAATGCCCAGAAACGGTCGGAATGGTTGTGCTCCACGAGGTGGGCCAGTTCGTGTACGATCACATAGTCCTGCACCTCTTTGGGTGCGAATAGCAAGCGGGTGGAGAGGTTGATATTGCCGTTGTGCGAGCAGCTGCCCCAGTTGGAGTGGTTGTATTTGAGGCAAACGTCTTTGATTGGTCGTCCCACTGTATGGCTGTTCCAGGCGTGTACCCGTTGCGTGATTTCCGACTGGAAATCGGCGGCAACGATGCGCGAGAGCAGGGTCTTGATAGCCTTGGAGCGTTGGGCTGCCGAGGAGCGGTTGCTCAGGTGCAAGGCCACCGTGTTTCCCACCAGTTTGCCGCTGTGCGAACCGCGGTCTCCCTCTTCAATTTCGAGGATGTATTGCCGAGAACCGACGGTGATCACTTCACCAGAGCGGTATTCTTTGGGCGTGAACGGGTTCAGCAATGCTGTTTTTTGGGCCGACACCTTCCCTACCCATTCTTGCAATTCGGCCAGCCGAAGTGGTACCTCGCGCTCGTCCATACCAAGGGGCAGCCTCAGGATGATGCGCTTCCGTGTGATAGCAAACCGATGCCCGTTGCGGTGCTCGAACACCACTTCCACCGGCAGTTCCTTGCCGTTGACGACGATGGCGGCCCGGTATCGTTGTGGTTTGCGACGCATGGGTTTTGTAAAACTGGTTTCTGGTTAGAAGGTTTTTGGTTGGGAAAGTGGGGGGCAAAGGTAACGCTTGTGGCAGGGCAAATGCACCAAAGTTGAAACACGCTTTCAAAACGGAGAGCACGTTTACCGCCGTCGCGCTTTTATTCGAATGGCGGGTTCCACGGGTTGGCGGGCTACCAGTATCAGGTACCCTCCGCCACCCGCGCCGCTCAGTTTCCAGCCCAGCGCTGTATCGCGGTACTGTTCGATCAAACGAAAAATGTCCGCATCGGCCATATGGGGAAACATAGCCACTTGCGCTTCGAACGACTGCCGGAAGGCCGTGCCGAACGCCTCCGCATCGCGGTTCAAAACAGCCTGCCAGCAGTTTTCGGCAGCTATCGCCAAAGCCTGGGCGCCTTCAGGCGTGATTTGTGTATCGGCAAGCACGGAATATCCCTGCGTACGCGGCCCGAGCGTGACGAGGTACAGGTGTGCCTCTAACCAGTCGAGCACGGCATCGTCGTGTACACTTTCGATGCTGTCTGGCCAGTAATTGCCGGTGTAGTGTAGTTTGTTCAGCCCGGGCAGGGCTATCCCAAGAGCATCTTGTGAACCGGAAACTTCAGTCGTTCCGGGCGGATTTTCGTATGCAAACAGTAGTTTGCCGGTTTGTTCGGGGTCGCCAACAGGCAGGGCTGTCCGCCACAACTCGACGGCTTTTTTGCGAGTACTGGTGGCCATGCCGCTGCGATCGTTGAATGCGTGGGTAGGCTCAATGCTGAGGGTGAGTACCGGTCCGGGGTGCAGGGCCGACACCCAGGGCTGATCCAGCCAGCCGCCAGCGAGGTCGATACGGTAGGGGATGGTACATTCTTCCCGCAAAGCCGTGGTGCTGCGTATGGGCAGGTTGCCGGCGGGTATGCGTTTGGAAACCACATACTTGATGCCGCGCTCGCGGCAAAGCGCCTCCTTGGCCGGGGTGTGGCCATCTTCGTTTACAAAAAAAATGTCGGGTTGAATAGCATCCAGTTCGGCAAGAAAATCGAGTATGCCCATGCCGGAATTGAGGTGTACTTCATGCGTGCAGGCAAGCGCTTCAAGCATGAATTTTCGTTCCTGTTGCAGGTTAATGGGTGCGCGACCTTTCAATTGGCACACATTTTCATCGGAGCCGATGCACACATATAAATCGCCCAAGCGGGCGGCTTCTTGCAGGAATGCTACATGGCCGCTGTGCAGCAGGTCGAAACAACCGGTGACGAATACTTTTTTCATTGAAACTCGTTGGCCGCCACATCCGCCACTTTTTGCAGCATAAGAGCGTGTTTAAATTTCAGTGCCGAGGCGAAAGCGAGCGAATTTTGTTTCAGGCAAGGCAAATTTTAAACACACCCTTATCTATGCCTGCTGCGAAGCATTATTCACCACAGATTCACACAGATTATCCACGGATGAATCTGTGTGAATCTGTGTAAATCTGTGGTGAAATCACACGCTAAGGAGGGCTGCCAAAGTTGTTTCATCGCGACTGCGGAGAACTATTGGTTCCAGCCAGGTGCCTCGCTGGACAGCAACTGACCAAAACGTGCGTCCGTACGCAGGCTCTCCAGATCGCCGGATTCGCGGAGGATTGAAAAATCTTTGTCTCGCTCCCGGGCCAGTTTCAGGTTTTCGCTGGCTTGTTCCGGCTGGTTGTTCAACTGACCGATCTGAGCAAGAAAGTAGTAGCCAACCGGGGATGCGGGTTGGAGTTGGATATAGCGCCGGAAAGCGGCCTCCGCGTCGGCTATTTTGCCTTGCAACAAGTAAAACTGGCCGAGGCTATGGTAGGTCGGATCCGAATCGGGTTTGAGCGACAGTGCTTTTTGGAAATACCGCAGCGCCTGTTCGTTTTTGCCTAATTTGATCGAGACCTCGCCGAGGTTAGCAAAGAAGAAATCCTCCGAGGAGTCGCGTTTGGCGTACTCCAACCATGCCAGTTCTGCATCGGCGTATTTATTCTGGGAAAAATACACGTAGCCCAACTTGAAATACGCATCGGCAAATTCCGGGTCGAGTTGCAGGGCTTTTTTGTAATGACGCTCCGCTTTGGCCAGATCAAACGTACGGTCATAGGTGCCAGCCAGATTGTAGTGTGCTGAAACCAAATTGCTGTCCAATTTCAACGCCTGTTTGCCTGCCATTTCAGCAGTGCCGTAGGACTCGAGCAAGTTGTTGGTTGTGCATAGATTAGCCCAAGGCAATGCCCAGGTCGGCGAGTAGGAAAGCGCCTTTTCAAAGTAGCCAATGGCTGCGGCATTATTTTTTTTTCGGCGCTCAAGGATGCCGATCTCGTTGTAGGCGTATGCAGCGGTAGGCTCCAGGGCGATGCATTTTTGCTGTTCGGCCAGTGCCAGTTTGTACAACGCAGGTGTCTTGGTGCGCTCGCCTCGCAGCCGGTAGTTCAGGCCGGTGAAATAGTGAAAACGCGCTTGCAGGGTGTTATGAAACGGGTTGCTCGGCCCCATCAACTCATCTGCTCTGGAAAGGTATTCCGGGTAGGTTTCGTAGATTACGTAGGCATCGCTTTTGCTCCAGCGTTTGCGTAGTTCCACCGGGTCAGAACGCAGGTAGTCGTTGATGGCCTGTTGGGCTGATGCTTCAAGTGCCGAAGCAAGGTTGTGCCGCATCTGTTCCAGAAAAGGGGCCAGAAGCGCTTCATTTTTTAGCCGCTCGAGCAAACCCCAGGCGGAAACAGTCTCAGCACCCAACAGATTACCATTCTGAATAGCCTTTTTGAACGCGTTGTATTTGGCAAACAGGTCGGGGTTTGCAGCCAGCGCTTTTTCGTCGGCCATGGATTTGTCGTTGCCGGGGACCAACCCAAGAGTGGCGTTTGGGTCGGAATCGGGTGATCGTGCTGCCAGCACAGTCGGGTCAACCTTGGCAATGATCGCAGTCTTGTCGCCCACGGTCACCGGAATTTGTTGGCTGTTGGTGGCCTCCCGTACATGGTCGTACAGGAAAAGGTCAATTTCCTGCAGGTCTATTTTGCCATTAGCATCGCGGTCGGCCTTTCCCTCTAAACCTTGCATGAGGTAGTACGAAAAAACGCCCCTGCCACCGCCCCAGTCCGGGCTTTCCTGAGAGAGCTGGTCGGGTTGGCAGGACAGGATTTTTATTTCGTTGGAAAACAGCTCCTTCATGTTGTTGGCGGCTACCTGCGAACCATTATTGGCGCTGCCAGCCAGTTTACCTGCCCGGCAAGCATCGGTGACCAGCAAAACCCGTACTTTTTTCAGTGCCAACGTTTTGACGATCATTTTCAAATCGTCCAACTTTAGCGTGCCGCCGCTTATGTACACATTCGAAGGGGAATCCCAGCACAACAGGTAACCGGGTTGGTCTTCGAGGATAGTTTCCACATCGCCGTGTCCGGAAAAATAAATAATGGCCTGATCTCCGTCTTTTGCTTTTTTGATCAGCCCGAACAGGGAGTTAGCCAGTTCTGCTCCAGTTGCATGCCCGTTGAGCAGCACGGTGAGGTGATCGTTGTCTAGGCCGCCGCCAGCAGGGCTTTTCAGGTATTGGGCAAAAACTTCGGCATCACGGTCGGCGTATTTCAACTTGGGGATACCCTCGTCTTGGTACGAAGAAATGCCAGCCACTACTGCCCATGTCGTACCGGTCTCTTTTTTGGCACTGGCACTGGCCGGAGCCGCTCCCTTGTATTGCTTGTCCTGTTGTGCGTGGAGCAGCCCTGCCCCCAGCAGGATTGCTAAACAACAAATGATGGTTTTCATAGTAGTTGTGTTTTGAATGAAACCGTGTCGGTTTGATACCGGCTGGCTGTGGTAGTGTCGGGGCGACGACCAGAGTCACCCCGACACTTATTTTATTGCTAGTTCAGAAGCACCTTCGCTTTCCCTGGCAATCGGAGCCGCATCCAGAATGTGGCGTGCAGGAGGCGTACCATGTTGTTTTTCGGGTATTTTTTCGAAAGTGCAGCATAGGCCAGAAACGCTTCGGTGTACAAGTTGTTTTGCTCCAGCGCGACGGCGTGCATCAATTCCACCACGACAGGGTCTGCGTCCGAACGAATTTGGGAATCAGCGGCTTGCTTTTGCGTTTTGTCCATTTCGGCGGCTCCGGCAATGGTGATTTCCAACGGATCGGATACCACTTTGGGCTTGTTCACAGCTGCTGCGGTCCAAAAGTACTTTTGCCCCGGCAGAAACTTGGTTGAATCAAGGTTGACCACTGCCGAAGTGTCCGAAGCCGTGACCGTGTGGATGACATTGCCTTTGTCGTCGGTAATATCGAGCCGATAGGATGTGATATCCGCTGGTTTGGACCAGAAAAACGTGGTTTTTCCCGGCAGGGTTTTATCGAACGGTAAAATCGGAATGATACCATTGCCCCTTCCACCCCAGCCATCACGGCCTTTATCGGGGTTGGTTACCCCTGCGCCTGCACCGTCACGGCCTTTGTCGGGGTTGGTTACTCCTGCGCCTGCACCGTCACGGCCTTTGTCGGGGTTGGTTACCCCTGACCCTGCACCGTCACGGCCTTTGTCTGGGTTGGTCACACCTGATCCTGCACCGTCTCGGCCTTTATCCGGGTTGGTTACCCCTGACCCTGCACCGTCTCGGCCTTTGTCTGGGTTGGTTACACCATTACCCGCGCCGTCTCGGCCTTTGTCTGGGTTGGTTACACCTTTGCCTGCGCCGTCACGGCCTTTGTCTGGGTTGGTTACACCATTACCCGCGCCGTCTCGGCCCTTGTCGGGGTTGGTTACGCCTTTGCCTGAGCCGTCTCGGCCTTTGTCGGGGTTGGTTAGACCGGTACCTGCGCCGTCTCGGCCTTTGTCGGGATTGGTCACACCAGCCCCGTATCCATCACCATTTTTGGTAATTCGTGCGCCCCAGCCGTTTATTAGCCGCTGTTCGGTGACCATGCCGACGGAGGCTTCCACAAACTTGGCAAAGTCGGCATCGAAATCAAAACCCGGCTCGCTGTCTTCCTCAAAAACGCCAGTCAGAGCGACCGTGCCTTTTTCGTTCAGCGATTTGAACTGGCCCTTGTAGCACAAAAGTACCGAGGCATTGGCGGCGATATTCAGTGTGCCGGCAGGCACCAGCGCCGCTCCGGGCGTTACCGGCATTTTTTTCTTGATGGTCGGGGATGTATAGGTGACGACACCCTTGGAGGAGACAACGACTATTGGTTTGTTGTTGCCCTGAGCGCTAAGCCCCATAGTGAGGAAAAGGGCAGCGATGAGTACTGTCAGATGTTTTTTCATGCACGTTGTGTTTTTGTTTTACTTGTAATTGATCCAACGTTCCACACGCTGGTTAGCGTCGAGGATAAAAATTATTTCTTCGTACACCATGATCTCGCCGCGCGGGGTTTGGATGCTGTTCAGGGGGGGAAGTCCGTATGCTTCCAGAATGGCTGTGCGCGTGTCGCCCTTGGCGATTCCTTCGGCTGTTTTGCCCTTGTACGCGGGCTGGGTGATGTGAAAAAAGATTTTTGTGGTTTCGTTCTTGTTCACGTGAACAAACACCCGCGACAAGGTTGGGTCGGGCGTGGGCAGTTGGGTAAAGATTTGCCGTTCGTCCAGCGTTATGGTTACACTTTTTTTAGGGATCGGCTTGAATCCGCCGTCGGGGTTGGCGGCTTCAGAGATGGTTTTTCCGTTGATTTTCTCGGCATCGGCGAAGGGGTTAATATCGCGTTCGCGGCGAGTGGCACTGCCTTTTTTCAATATTTCCAGGTTTGTTTCGGCCAGAGCACTGCTGTCTATTGCCGCCGAAAACAGTTGTTTCGCCTTGGCGGTATTTCCCTTGGCTGCTTCGAGAATGCCAAGCAGGATGTTCACGTCGCGCAACGTTTTGGTATTGTTCGACTTTTTTGCCGCCTCCCTCGCTTCGGTGTTGGCATAAAACCAGGCTCGTTCGGCAAACTGGGCGCGTTCGGCATCGGTGTCGCCGAGCAAGGCATACGCGCAGGCCTTGTTCAGGTAGGCAGGCGCGTAGGCGTCGTCCATGCTGATAGCCATATCGAAATACTGGATGGCCTGACGGAGCATTTGGGCGGGGGTGTTTTTGATGTCTTCGCCCTTTGAGCCCGACGCTTCCAGATCAAGTTGGATGGGGAATCGGTACTTGACGCGCGGGTCATCGGGGCGGAATTTGTTCAGAGCCAGCAGAAAAGTCGTCACGCCGAGGTTGTTGTAGATTTCCCGGCTTTGGTAGCGCATCAGGATGTAGCGGTAGTACTCCAGCGCTTCGCCGTACTTGCCGATGGCCACGAGCAGGTTGGCCATTTCGTAGGCATCCACCATGGCGGCCATTTTTTCAGCGGTTTTGGCGCTCAGTTTTTTCCGGTCGGTGAGCGAGGGGTAGCCAGGCACGGTATCCTTCATACCATACTCGGTGTACAGTTTCTGGATCAGTTCGCCGCCCTTGTTGAACAAGCCGTAACCAGCGGAGTAGGCCAGAAAACCGCCGAGGCAGTCGGCCTCGGTTTCGTTAGCGGTTTTGTCGTCTTTGAGATTGGCGCTAACATCAAGGTCAGCGAAGCCCGAAATAAAGTCGCGGCGCCAGGCGTGTTTTTCGTACCAGTGCGTTAGTTCGTGGCCGAGCAGGAAGGCGACGGCGTTGTCGGCATCTTCTCCGAAGGTCTGACACACGTTGTAGGCATCTTCCTCAAGGGTGATTTCCATGAGTTTGTACTCGATGAACGCCAGGTTACTGCGCATTTTGCGCATGGTAAACGTGGGTGGTGGGAGGCGGTTGTCGCCCCGAGCATTGACGAGGCGCTCGTACACCTCCAGGGCTTTGTTGTACTCGAGCGTGCCTTTAACCTCCGGCCCGAGTGTAGGATCGGCATCGGGTCGGCTAATCATGGGCATAGCACCGAAGCTGCCCGTTTGAGCAAGGTTGAAGTTTAAAAACACCACGCAGAAAAGTGCGGTCGACAAGAATTGCTTCATTTCTTTAATTTTATTGATGGCCCTATTTCTTTAAGGATCTTCTTGGCGAGGCCTTGCAAGTCGTTTTTGTTGCCTTCCACGAGTTTTTTTATCGTGCCGTTCTGGTTTAAGCCCTTCTGGTTCAAATTGACCGTGACTTTGACAACATCACCCTCAATTGTGTACGGCCCCGTGATGTTGAAAGCTTCGGGGTAATCGTCGGTGTCATAGTGTATGAGAATATTGGGTGATATTTCCCAAAGGTGTTCTTTGAGCGCTTTAGTCAGGCCGAGGTCGTCGTTACCGTTTTCGATATTGAATAAGTTGTTTCGCTTAATCACCGGTACTCCTGGGGACATTTTGATATCATCCGGCTTTTCCACCCTGCCGATGTAAAAGCCACCACCCTTGGCGTTTTTGGGCAGGACCATTTCAGGTACCTGGGTTTTATTCACACTACTGGCCAAATGGGGCACTGTAGAGCAGGCGTGATTGAGCAATTTC
>JBJXEZ010000295.1:0-3820 GCA_046153695.1 Saprospiraceae bacterium | reverse complement strand
CTGACGTGTTTAGCCCGCCTGTTCCCCTCGTAGAAATCGCAGTATGTGCATTTTCTAATTTAGCGCCGTTCAACCACAGTACCCCCGGGCTGAATTCATTTAGCGGGCTGTTGTAGTCTTTAGCTACATTTTCGCTTGGTTGTTCCAGCGCTGAATTGCCATGAACGACAATGCCGTCCCATCGGCAGCTCTCGGTTTTGCTGGTAATTCGCCCGCCCAAAACAAAAAGACGCGCCCCTCGATTGACGATGATTGACAGGCTCTTGCCTACGAGTACTTCACACCGAATGATCAGGGTCGCTCCTTTGCGTACTTCTACATGGCGATCCAGAATACGGAAGGCATCCCATTCCACTACCGTATTCTCCGGGATTTCCAAAGGAGTGTGTGGAGGTATATCTGCACACTCCATACCATCGAATCTTACGAAAACAGGTTTTTCCGCCAGCATGTTACCGTACATCGTGGCCCACTGAGAAACCGTCATTCCACGAAAACTCCCATTGGCCCCCATGAAGTTGTTCCCTGTGCCGTATATGCAGTATGAACTAAAATTAGTGTTTCCTCCACATCCGCTAGCCGCTGGCAATGGTTGTGGTCCGCCGCACTCAGCAGTTGGATCCATATCAGGGCAAGTGTTGGTTTCGCTAAATGCGTGGCAAAGGCCAAAAAGGTGACCAATCTCGTGGTTCATTATTGGCCCCCACTCGCCAGCATCGGTACTCCCATTGACAAAAAAAGCATATTGCACATTCACTAAATTCATGCTGTTCGTTCCGCTCAGCTCTCCAGAGGTGCCTGCATTTGGGTTACCATTCTTGACGACGATATGAAACGCATCAGCGTTCGAAAAAACGGGAGTTTGATTGGTGCCATAAAAGGAAATGACATCGCAGGCATTGGTTGGATTTCCGTAGAGCTCATACCGAATACGGGCATCCGGAACTTGGGGTGACGAACCAATTTGATTCTGTTCAGGGTCGGCAAAATACAAATTTGCCCGATTTATTATTTGCGCAACAATTGTAGGAGCGTAAAATGTCGGGTCACCAGCAGGGTTGCAATGAAAATTGTTTCCATTAGCATCAGCTATGAAATGAAAATCAAGGGCAATAGTGGCGAGTGGGTAAGATTCGATTTCATTTGGGGGTACATTTGCAAAACATGGATGCCCACAACCCAATCCCGCACTGAGTGGCTGAAAGGTTGACTGGCAAAACTCTGCCCCGTTCTGAGCATGAGATTTGGCAAGACCCATCATAGTAAAGAAAATCATGAGCGCGGGTATGAGGTTATTTAGGTTGGGGATTGGTAGCTTCGCCCCCCCCCCGGAATCTTTGCAAGAGTCGGCCTTGCATCGGCTCGCAAGCGGGGTGACTAAAGCGGTTTTGCGCCACTAAAAACGTGTTTTCTGATACTGCTTTCTGTTTCATGTGAAAGAAGTTTGATGTGAGGAAAGAGTTGTGAATCCTGCCGAAGCGTCGGCAGGACGCGACTCCCATGAAAACGGTACGAAGAAACTGGGGGGATTAGGTGGCTGGTCGCCCGGCAAACAGGCCCGTTGTGCACCACAAGCCCAAAACGTCAGCAAGTATCCGAATTAGTTTGGAGAAAGTCAAGCCTTCGATCACATTGATTGAAATCCAATGTGTCTGAAAAGTCAGGCAAATAAACTGGCAGATGAAAATACCGCTGTTCCCGGCTGATCAAGGCAAAAAAGATTGTTCTGCAATTTTTGCACGGTTTCGGGCAATCTAGTGCGATTTTTGCGCCCATGAAAACATGGCTCACGGTACCGGCCGACTCCGACTTTTCCATCCACAACCTGCCGTTCGGCGTTTTTGACCACGGCGACGGCCAGCCTCGGGCGGGCATCGCCATCGGCGACCACATCGTCGGCCTCGCCGCCGCCGCCGAGGCTGGCCTGTTCGGCAAACGGCGTTTTTTCAAAAAACTGTTCGAGCAGCCCGCGCTGAACGACTTCATCTCCCTCGGCAAAACCGCCACCAACCGCGTGCGCCGCAAGGTGCGAGACTGGCTTTGCCTGCCCGCTGCGCCCGAAAACGCCGCCAGCATCCTCGTGGAGCGCCGAGCCGTGCGCATGCTCCTGCCGGTACGCGTGGGCGACTACACCGATTTTTACAGCAGCATCGAACACGCCACCAACGTGGGCAAGATGTTCCGCCCCGACAACCCCCTGCTGCCCAACTGGCGCTGGCTGCCTGTGGGCTACCACGGTCGCGCGTCCAGCATCGTAGTGGACGGCACGCCTGTTCGCCGCCCGCACGGACAAATCGTGCCCAAGGGCGAGGAGACGCCCATATTCGGCCCGTCGCGACAACTGGATTTTGAACTGGAAATGGCATTCGTCATCGGCAAAGAAAACCCGCTCGGGCAGCCTGTGCCGGTGGACAAGGCCGAGGAGTATATTTTCGGGGTAGTGCTGTTCAACGATTGGAGCGCGCGCGACATCCAGCGCTGGGAATATGTACCGCTGGGGCCGTTTTTGGGCAAAAACTTCGGCTCAACCATCTCGCCGTGGATCGTGCCGCTCGAAGCGCTCAAGCCGTTCCGCGTCAAAGGTCCAAAACAAACCCCGCCCCCGCTCGACTACCTGCGTACCACCGGCCAACGCAATTGCGCCATAGAACTGGAGGTGGCCATTCAGCCCGCAAACGGCCCCGAAACTGTCGTTTGCCGATCCAACACCCGCTACCTGTACTGGTCCATGGCCCAACAACTGGCCCATCATACCGCCAACGGCTGCAACCTGCGCGTGGGCGACCTGCTCGCATCGGGCACGATCAGCGGCCCAACGCCCGATAGTTTTGGCTCCATGCTGGAGCTGTCGTGGGGTGGCCAAAAACCGATTCCGCTCGCCGACGGCAGCACCCGAACGTTTCTGCTTGATGGCGACACGGTGGCCATGCGTGGCTGGGCAAACCGGGACGGCTTGCGCGTAGGCTTCGGCGAAGTGCGGGGCAACGTGCTGGCCGCCGACAGCGGGCAGGGTTTTTCAAAATAAGCCCGTACTTTCGGTTTTCACATTTCAGAAAACACCTACTTTCGGCGCGAAAATTCTGTGGCCGCTGAAAACAGCGGCTAACACGAACGAGCCAACCACCTAAATTTTAATTATTCACCATAACATGACGCTTGGTATTTTGAAAGAAGGCGAAGGCGAACAGCGCGTGGCCGTGACGCCCGACGCAGTCCCGGCCCTGATGAAATTGGGTTTCACAAAAATTCTGGTCGAAAGCGGGGCGGGCAACGCGGCTTCCTTCGACGATGCCAGCTACACCAAACAAGGCGCAGAAATTGCCGACGGCGATTCGGTACTGAAAAACTCGAACCTGCTGACCAAAATCCATCCGGTCTCGAAGGCCGCCGCTGGCAAACTCTCCGCCGGGCAAGTGCTCGTCGGTCAGTTCAATCCACTCGTTCAAAAAGATGTGGTTGAGGACCTGCTGAAATCCGGCGCTTCTGCGTTCAGCCTCGACGTGGCTCCGCGCACCACCCGCGCTCAGGCACTGGACGTGCTCTCGTCCATGGCCACGGTTTCGGGCTACAAGGCTGTGCTGACGGCTGCCAACCACCTGCCCACGTTTTTCCCGATGTTTATGACTGCCGCCGGTACGATCAAACCTGCCAAGGTGCTCATCCTCGGCGCAGGTGTGGCGGGCTTGCAGGCCATCGCTACCGCCAAGCGCCTCGGCGCTGTGGTGGAAGCCTTCGACGTGCGTGCGGCTGCTAAAGAAGAAGTGCTCAGCCTCGGCGCCAAGTTCGTGGAGGTGGAAGGTGCCACCGACGATAAATCGGC
>JBJXEZ010000293.1:0-4865 GCA_046153695.1 Saprospiraceae bacterium | reverse complement strand
GAAAGGCAGCACGAGAAAGCGTGGTTTTCCCACTTTGCCGAGGCCCTAAAATGGCTACGGATTTGAACTGCTGAGCCAGTTCTTGTACTTTTTCAAAAGATTGTCGTGCGATCATATCTTTGCAAATCTGGATTGTGAATTCGGATTTGCAAAGATATGGGATTTAAATTCAAGATTGCTGGGCAGAAACCTTATCTTTTTGTGTTTCGTAACTCATGCCTTGTCCTGCCCCCGGTTTTACGGTACCATTCTAAACCTGAATCTCTACTTTAGAATGGTACCGTAAATCGGAGGGCAGGACAAATCACCCAATCAGCCAATTCACGGCAAGAAACAGGACAATGTAAATCCACAGAATATCCAGAAAATGCCAGTAAATGGTGAGCAGGCGCAATTTGAGGCGCTTTTCCGGGTCCGAAAAGTACACCAACACCGTCACCGGGTCCACCATGCGCCGGAGCGCTGTGCGGTAAAACACGGCGAGGAAGGGTATGCCTGCAACTACGTGCGCAAAGTGCGCGATGGACAGGACGTACAAAAAACCAGCGGTGGTGGAAGTATCCATACCCACGTTGTTGACCTGAAAAAGCCAAAACCAGGCCACACCCTGCATGACCATAAACAACAGCGATAACCCGATGGTCGAGCGTAATTGGCGCTGGTAACCCGCTGTATCATCATTCAGGTAGCAGCGTTTGGCTGCAATCATGGCGTAGCTACCGGCCAGCAAAATGCCCGTATTGAAAAAAAACAACCACGGAACCCGTACCGGCGGCACACCCTTGGTGATACGGATGTAGCAGTAGCCAACCGTCAGGGCCAAAAACAGGGTGGACAGTCCTGCCAGGAGCAGGAACAACATGACGTTGTACGGGTGGAAGATCAGGTTGTCCTGTTGTTTTTCCATGTCGACGGTTCAAAAGGAGATGAAAACAATGGCTGCCAAGGCTAATGCAATGCCCCACCAGTTTATGGTGCTCAAGCGCTCATGGAACAGCCAGACAGCGCCGATGGTTGTGGCGAGAATAATGCCGACGTTGGTCAGCGGGAACGCTAATGAAGCCTCCATACCGCTGCCAAGGGCCATAAGCAAAAACAACATGCTGCCGTAGTTGGGGATGCCGAGTACGATGCCCGCGACGATGTTGCGCCACGAAAAAACCATGCGCTTCGTCAGCCAGCCGTAGCAACAAACGGTCAGCCCGATCAAGCCTGCCGTGCAAAAAACTGTGGTGATAAATGCCGGATCGCCGCTGACAATCATTTTTCCTTGCTGAACCGTCACGAACACGACCTCAATCACACCCGCCAGTACCCAGGTCGTCAGCGGTATCCAGAGTAGACGGGACTTGCCACTTGCTCCTGTTGTTTGCGTGCCCTTTGGCCAGTTTACCAGTACGATGGAGCACAATGCCAGTACAAAACCGAGCAGTTTGAGCGGTCCCGACGATTCACCGTAAACCAAAATAGCGAACGGAACGGTGATGAGGATGGACATTTTCTGCATGACCTGGCTCACTGTCACACCAAAATGCCGCACTGTTTGAGCCGCTGTATTGAAGCCGGACACAAACACGAATCCGAGCAGCAGGGCAAACGGCATCCACGGTTGAGCTCGATCGGCCTCCGAGTAGGGGAGATGGCCACTGTGTAGCCAGCCGCAGACCAGGCAGGTGAAATAATTGAACATGATGGCCTGGAACGTGTGTACCCGAAAGCGATCGAACAATTTGAACGCAAACCCGAGCAGCACCGAGCAGGCTATGGACAGGAGGAGGTAGAGCAATTATTCTTTAATGATGAATGATGAATGAGGAGTGATGAATGATAAATGAGGCGCTATTTTTGCAGGATTGAGAAAGTCAAGCCAATCATCCCGCTATGTTCCGATTATTTTACACCGGTATTTTCCTTGCTTTTTTGTTTTTGTGCGAGTGCCAGCAAGCACCCCGGCAGCGCCAATCCGACCCGTTAGACCGCAAGATGGCACCGAGCGAGCATTTTTTCTTGCAGCGGGCGTACCCCGACCTAGACTTCGACTGGCAGGGCTGGCGCAAACATATCGCTTTCCTCCGGGCTGATTTTGTGAAAAATCGGGCAAAAAATTTGCTGGCTGAGAACGGTGCTGGCGGCGACTGGACCCTGCAAGGCCCGGGTAACGTGGGCGGCCGCGTCAATACATTGGCCGTTCATCCGACAGAACCAAACACCGCGCTGGCTGGCTTTTCCGCTGGCGGTATTTTCAAAACCACCGATGGCGGTACGACCTGGAAGCCTGTGTTCGACAACCACCTGGAGCTCTCCATCGGCCATATCTCATACGACCCGAACAACCCCAATATCTTGTACGCCGGCACTGGCGACCCGAATATGCCTGCCTATGTGTTCAACGGCCACGGCGTGTACAAAAGCACCGACGGTGGCGAAACCTGGAACTACCGCGGCCTTGGCCAGGAAGGGATCATTTCCAAGGTTTTTGTTGATCCGTCCAATTCCGCTACGCTGTACGCCGCAGTTATGGGTAACCCCTACGTGCGCGACAACAAACGCGGGGTGTACAAAAGCACCGACGGCGGTATCACCTGGCAGAACATCCTGTTTGTCAGCAACCAGGCCGGGGCCAGCGACCTGGCTATTAACCCCGCCAATCCGCAGGTGCTGTACGCCTCGTTTTGGGATCGTATCCGAAGCAATCAGGAGTCAGTCATTTACGGCCCGAACGCCCGCGTGTACAAGTCCGTGAACGGCGGCGCTACCTGGAGCCAATTGGGCGGGGGCCTGCCCACCGGCACTAACGGGCGAACTGGTATGGCCTTGTCCAAACAAAACCCGGACAAACTGTATGTGCTGTACATTGACAGCCTTTCCACAACCGGCTCCATGTTCAAAACCACCGATGGCGGTACCACATTTACGCCAGTGAACGTACTCGCTCTGGAAGATGCTTGCGGCAACTTCGGCTGGTATTTCGGGAAAATACGGCTCAACCCTACCAACGACGAAGATGTGTACTTTTTGGGTGTAGTGCTTTGGCGCAAGGAAGCGGGCAGCACCCAGTGGTCCATTGCAGCCAACTCCCACGCCGATGTACACGACCTCCAATTTGCTTCCAACGGCAGGCGGTACCTCGGCGGCGACGGCGGCGTGTACCGCCATAGCCCCGGCGACAGCCAATGGGCCAAGAGCAACAACCTGCCCACGACCCAGTTTTACCACACCACCTATAACCCCCACCAGCCAAACAACTACTGGGCTGGCGCACAAGACAACGGCATTCAGCGCGGCAACAGCAGTGGCTACAACAACTGGTTTTCTGTTTTTCCCGCCGACGGGTTTCGCTGCGCATTTCACCCCACTGATCCGCTGACATACTGGGTAGAAACCCAAAACGGCGAGATTCACAAAACATCCAACAACGGCTCTACGTGGGAAAACGGCTTTCCGGCACTCGGTACCCAGGACCGATGCAATTGGGATATGCCATTTATTCAAAGCCAGCATAACCCAACCCGGATGTTTGCGGGAACGTACCGCGTCTATTTTTCTGACAATGGCAGCGGATGGGGTAGTATCTCCGGCGACCTGACCGATGGCATCGTTTTCGCAGCACGTTTTCACACCGTTTCATGCTTAGATGAGTCGCCCGTGCTGGCCGAAAAACTGCTCGCCGGGACCTCTGACGGCAATGTCTGGCGCCGCGAACCCACCAGCAACTGGGTGAAAATCAGCGCCGGATTGCCCGACAGGTATGTCACCGCCGTAGCCGCCTCGCCTACTGTATCCAACCGAATATTTGTCACCAACTCCGGTTTCCGCGACAATGAACAAGTGCCACACGTCCACCGCTCCAACGATAACGGCGCCACCTGGACCAATATCAGCGGCAACCTGCCCAACATACCGGTCAACGACGTGCACGTACTGCCTGGCCATGCCGACAGCGTGATCTTCGTGGCCAACGACGTGGGCGTATATGTCACCCGCAACGGTGGCGTGCATTGGCAGCGCCTCGGCAATGCCCTGCCGTTTGTGCCGGTGTACGACATTGAGCGCAACCCGGTTCGCAAAGAAATCGTAGCCGCTACCTATGCCCGTGGCCTGTGGACATTCCCGATTGATTCTGTATTTTCGCTGCCTGCACCGCCCGCTGTGGCTGCCGCTGGAGCTATTCGAACGGAAACTGGCCAAGGCATCGGTCAGGTGCTGGTGTGCAACCAGCCCCAGCAAATCACCGACTCCAGCGGGGCGTTCCAACTTCTTGCCAACGCACCGTGTATCGCAAATGGCTTGTACCCCAAGCGCAAAACCGGACCGTTGAACGGCGTAAGTACCTACGACCTCGTGCTTATCAATCGCCACATACTTGGAATTGAATCCCTGAACTCGCCGTACAAGATGATTGCCGCCGACGTAAACAACTCGCGCTCCATTTCTACCGCCGACATCATTGCATTGCGCAAACTCATTCTTGGCATTGACACGGCCCTGACCAGTACAGATTCCTGGCGATTTGTGCCAGCAAACTATGCCTTTCCCAATCCGCAAAACCCGTTTACTGCTGTTTTCCCGGAGGGCGTGGCCATAGCGCCCGGTGCTCAGCCGCTAGTAGCCAACTTTGTCGGAATGAAAGTTGGCGATGTAAACGGAAACGCGATAGCAGAAGTGACCGGGCAAGCACAAACTCGATTTACCGACGACTGGCCGATGCAACTTACAGACCGTTTTTTTTCTAATGGAGCGGTGGTGCGGGCGGTTTTTTCTGCCGACTTGTCGGATGTAGCGGGAACGCAGTTTACCGTGAACTACGACCCCGCTTTGCTGGAAATCGTTTCGGTGGAGCCGTTGACTTCGGGCCTGAAAGCCGA
>JBJXEZ010000281.1:0-20648 GCA_046153695.1 Saprospiraceae bacterium | reverse complement strand
TTCAATTTTATCCTGGCCAAGGCATTTTTTGCAGGCGTATGTGGGCAATACGGCGAAAAAAATAACGCAGGGCAGGATAAAATTGGACGACCTGACGCCGAAATGTTAAATTTAAACACGCTCTAAGATATTCGAGCCTGCAACCTGAAGAGTATCTGGAAGTACTTGGACCAAGCGGAGTTGGTGGTTTGGCTACTCCACCAACACAAACCCCGCCCAATAGTACGGGTCCAACCCCACCTCTCGCAACTCCTTCTGCGCCGCACGGAGGGCCTCCGGAATCGCCATCTTTTCCTCTAGCCGCTTCTTGTAAAACGTCGTCATCAGCAGCGAGGTCTGCTTGTCGGGCACCTGCCCGAGGCTCATTATCAGGTACTTTGCTCTGGCGATCTTGAATACCCGTTGCAGGCTGCACACGCCGTCGTTGCCTCTTATGTAAACAACTTTTTCACTTCAGCCGAAATGGTGTTTTTGACTGTTGTCCAATCTGCTTCTTGAAACAATACCAGTTCTTCGTCCTGATCGGCATCATCGAAGTAGGAAAGGCTTCTCGCGACCAGGAACTCAGAGCCGTCGGTATATTTTTGACTGTAAAAAGAAAGGAGCTGCTCGAGTGAATACTGTTTCAGAAGGAAGAAAAGGTCTGTAAAGTCTCTCTTACGTCCCCGGCCTGTTATGGCGCCGAGTTTCATGGCCCCAATGTCAGGTAAGCCTACTAAACGGAGGCCGGATTCGAGATTCACCTCCCGGAGTAAGGGATATTTGTAGTTAATGAAATCAACTTTTATGCCTTGAAGATTCAGCACGAGGATATTTTTGGTCTGATGGATCAGCTGGTACGTGCCCAACGTCTCCACTAAATCCAGGATTTCGTCTTTTTCAAACGGCCTTGCACCGAATAGATCGAGGTCTACTGAAACCCGGTGTCCAATTTGCAATGCAAGGGAGGTGCCTCCTGCCAGGTTGAACCCGGCAAGCTCCGGTATTGCCATTAACTTTTTTAGTACGTCCAGTGTCTCTGGTTGGACTGTAAATGTGTGTAGCATCGGAATTGTTCTTGGGGAATTTCGAAAATACAGCTCAGAAAACTCAAGGTCTTTGGGTCAAGGTCACGGCATTGCAACATCTCATCGCGAATACGTTCCATACCGTATTTTTCCCGAATGGCCCGCCAATCGGACAGATTACCATAGGTTACTACCCGCTCAATAACAAAGCGCGCTTTATTGTCCCAATCGATCTTATCGTAGTCGGTATCCCAAAAAATCACCCTTGACAAGTTCATAGGTCTCTATTTTGGGCAAAGTTAACAGATTCTGAAACTTTCAAGAAAGGGCTTATCAGCGATTTCACGCCACTGACACAAACCCCGTTTAACCGGCGTAGCTTTAGCGACGACGGGCTACTCCACCAGCACAAACCCCGCCCAATAGTACGGATCCAGCCCCGCCTCGCGAAGTTCCCGCTGCGCCGCCCGGAACGCGTCCGGAATCGGCATCTTTTCCTCCAGCCATTTTTTGTAAAAAGTCGTCATCTGCAGCGAGGTTTGCTTGTCCGGTACCTGCCAGAGCGACATGATCAGGTACTTCGCCCCGGCGATCTTGAACGCCCGCTGCAGGCCGTACACACCTTCGTTGCCCTGAATGTCGCCCAGCCCAGTCTCGCAGGCGGAGAGCACGACGAGTTCCGTGTTCGACAGGTTCATCTGGCTGATTTCGTAGGCGGTGAGGATGCCGTCTTCCATGCCTTCGCGGAGCGGCATGCCAGTGGCCCAGGCGTGGTTGGCGCCCGCGAGCAGGAGGCCGGAGCGGATCATGGGGTGGTCGGATAACTTGAAGGCGGACTCTTGCTCACCGCTCACCCGCTCACGGCTCACCGCTGATTTCGGGTCGGGGAAGAAGAAACCGTGCGTGGCGATGTGCAACACGCGGGGCGAGCCAGTCACGGGGTGACTCGAAGTCACCCCGTGACTATTCCCGATGGACTTGAAGGCCTCCTCCGTAGCGGCGTATCCCCGGCGGGTGTCGGTTAGAAAACCCGCGGCCTTCAGGGTTTTTTCCACGCTGCCCACTTCGCGCTCGGTAAAGGGCAGGGCGCTCCAGGTGCCGGTGCGCAGGGTGGAGTCGGTGTAGGAAAAACTAAGTTCTCCACGGCTGGCGATGGAAATCGAATCGAACGCAGCATTTGCCTGGGACAAGGCGGTGCTGTCCGAGTCGTACGCGATGCCGCCGAAAAGCACCGCGTCGTTGGCGGCGGGGTTTACGGTGGCCGGGACGACGAGTTGCCGGGTGCTGCCGAGTTCGACGAGGTGGTAGCGGTCGCCCAGCACAGAGTCGAGCCCGATAGGTATAGCGGCAAGGTTGAGGCGGTGCAGCAGACCGGAGGGGGAGTAATAGATGGTGTTTGTGCCAGCAAGTTCTTTTTCGAGCGGTTTCCAGAGCAAGTCGTACAGCGTTTTTTGTGGTTTGCCGAGGGGGCGGGCACCGCGATCGGCGAGGGAGTAGAGGCGCTTGACGTAGAGTTCGTTGCGGTCGGTGTTGCGATCCAGCAGGGAATCGAGGGATTTTTCTTCGAAGAGGGGGATGATTAGGGGGTACGTGTCGCCGGGGCGGAGCAGGAGGGCGATGTATTTGGGTTTACAATTTCCATCTATACTATAATCCAGATAACGGACGAATTCGATAGCAACATCGCCGGATTTGAGTACAGATTGGACTTCCTGCCACCTTACTTGCTGGATAGCATCGGCGAGGCCATCCACATGGCGCAATATAACTTTTTCAAGACTGTCGGCTTTGTTTTCCAGAGCGAACACCAGGGCTTGGTCACGTTCAGCAAGAGGAAGAACGTAATGTTCTGCGAGAAGCCGGTAGCAAGACTTCTGGATTTCATCGATCTCAATTGTTGTAGAATCGGATGTAGTCAGGTGGTTACGCCTGCTGACAGCCTGCAACAGGAATCCCTTTTGAAAGAGCATGTTTTCATACAAGTCTTGAGCCAACACCGGGCTCCGTCGGGGCGATGATTGAGAGAAAGAAAGGTAGCGGTCAAAAAGTTCTAAAACCATTGCCGTAAAATCCGACAGCTCCTGCTCGGAGAGGTAGTAGGCAGCCTTGGTCAGGTATTTCATTTGCAATTGATTGGCTTCCCGATAAGTCGTCTCACTCAATTCATATTGCCCAATCGTTTCATAAAGAATAGCCAACTTGTTTAGCGCCCGGGTATAGTCGTTCGTTTCTTCTCCGATGTTTTTTTTCAAAATTGGCAGGATTTTCAGGAAGATGTCCAATGCTTTATCCGTTTGACCTGTAATCGTGTACAAATGAGCGAGGTTCAAAAGACTATTGACGTAAGGTGTGGGTTCTTTGCCGTAAACCTTCTCAAAAACCGGGAGTGCTTCCAGAAAAAGCGATTCGGCTTCTTGATAGCGCCCCATATAACCATACATTTCGGCCAGTCCTCCCAACGAAATAGCATACCTCTGATGCTCTTTTCCCAACGTTTTTTCCAGAATTATGATTGCTTCCTTAATTCGAGGTACCGCTTCCTCCGGTTTGTCCATCATATAATACACCCATGCCAACGACCCTAGGGCGCCTGCATAATCGGGAGTTTCTTTTCCCGCAGATTTTTCCAGGAGGGCCAGTACTTCCAGCAGTGTTCGTTTGGCTTTTTCATATTGACCGGTATGGGTATAAATTGACGCTAATGAACCCTGACAAGCCACATATCTTCCTTCGATGTGCTCCTTATCCTCTGTTTTTTCAAAGATCGCCCGGGCTTTTAAAATATAGGTCTCCGCTATATCATAGCGACACATCCTGAGATTAAGTACTCCTAAACCATACAGTACTATACCACAACTTATGTTTTCAACGCCCAATATTTTTTCCAAGGTTGCGAGAGATTCTAATTGCAACCGTTCGGATTTTTCGTATCGGCCGACAAGTCGGTAAAGTTCACCCAGATTCCCCAACGCTCTGGCATAAGGCGCACTTTCTTTACCGGATATTTTTTCTTCTATTTTTATACATTCTCTAAAATAATATTCCGTTTGGTCGTAATGCCCCATTTCTGAGTAGTTTACTCCTAATTCATTTACTGTAATTTTGTAAAGCGGATTTGTCTGATTTGTTTTTTCCAAAATAACACATGTCTCACGGTATAATAGTTCTGCCTCTTTGTAACGCTGCAACAAACGATAAAATCTTGCCAGAGAGTAAAGGCTTCTGGCGTATTCCAAGTGCTCTTTGCCCAACACTTTTTCTCTTATTGCAATGGCTTGTTTAAAATCTGACTCTGCCTCAACGGGTTTACTCAAGTACTGTAATGCTCTGGCGCGATTATAGATACATGAAGCATATTGCGTGCTCTGTACCCCGAAGCCTGCCTTCGCTATCTGTGCAGCATATTCAATACTGTTAAACGCCTCATGGAATTGTTGGTTATTGAATGCATTCCGGCTGAAGTTTATCAAACTATCCACCTCCCGCACCGCCGACAACGAGTCCGCATCCTGACCAACAACCGGGACGCCAAAAAAACAAAAAGCAAAGAAGAGCACAGTTCTCATGGCACGACAATTTTAAAAGGTGAGCAAATGTAGAAGCGCGTCGTATGGGGTCGGGGATTAGCAGGATCGAAGGTAGGGAAAATCCCTACGCGTTCAACAGCGCCGCAATCAACTCCTCCACCGACAGCGTCCGCTGCTCGCCCGTCTGCTGGTCTTTCACCGGGATGATACCAGTTTGGATTTCTGTCTCGCCTACAATAGCCACAAACGGAATGCTGCGCTTGGCGGCGTACTCGAACTGCTTTTTCAACTTGCCCGGCTCGGGATACAACTCAGCAGGAATACCGGCAGCCCGTAGTCGGCTGACGCAGGCAAAGGCGTACTCGTGGGTAGGTTCATCAAAAGCCATGAACAGGATGCGGACCGACTCGTCGAGGGTGTCGGGGTATCGGTTGAGCATTTCCAACACGTCGTAGATGCGGTCGGCACCGAAGGAAATACCCACACCCGACAAGCCGGGCATGCCGAACACGCCCGTAAGGTCGGCATAGCGCCCGCCGCCGCCGATGCTGCCCATCTGTACGCCGTTGGCTGCCACCTCGAGGATGCAGCCGGTGTAGTACGTCAGGCCCCTGGCGAGGGTGATGTCGAAACGCACCTCGTTTTGCAGCGGCGTTTTTTCCAAAAACCGGAATACGCGCTCCAGTTCGTCCAAGCCCAGCAGTCCGGTTTCGCTGCTGGCAAACACCGGGCGCAGCGATTCCCAGGAAGGTACCAGCAGCATTTTTTCGATGGCGGCTACGGCTTCATCCGAAAACCCGCGCCCGACCAGTTCCTTGCGCACGCCCTCGATGCCGATCTTGTCCAACTTGTCAATCGCTACGGTCATGTCCATGAACCGTTCGGCCACGCCAGCGGCTTCAGCCACACCATACAGTACCTTGCGGTTGTTAATTTTGATGGTAACAGGGATGCTGAGTTTGGCGAACGCCGTATCGTAAATCTGAATCAGTTCAGCCTCGTAGTGCAGGCTGTCGGAGCCGATCACATCGGCATCGCACTGATAAAACTCCCGGTAGCGGCCCTTCTGTGGACGGTCGGCGCGCCATACAGGCTGAATCTGGTAGCGTTTGAACGGAAATGTGAGCGCGTGGCGATTCATCACCACGAATCGGGCGAAAGGCACCGTGAGGTCGTAGCGCAGGCCGCGTTTGGCAATTTGGGGCACCAGCCGGGCGGAGCTCCGGGCGGCCAACAGGTCCGCGTCGACATCCTTCAGGTAGTCGCCGTTGTTCAGGATTTTGAACAGCAACTGGTCACCCTCATCGCCGTACTTGCCGGTGAGTGTACTGAGGTTTTCCATCGCCGGCGTTTCCAGCGGCTGAAAACCGTACAACTCGAACACCGATCGGATGGTATCAAATATATAGGTGCGTCGCCGGGACTGTTCGGGTCCTAAATCGCGGGTGCCTTCAGGAAGGGACGGTTTTTGCATTTTTTCAGGTTGGAAGGTTTCTGGTTAGAAGGTTTCTGGTTAGAAGGTTGGAAGGTTAGAAGGTTTCTGGTTAGACATCATCGCGCAACCCGTAACCTTCCAACCCGTAACCTTCCAACCTTCTAACCTTTTAACCTTGAGTTGTGCCAAACAACAGCCCTTTTTGGGCCAGCGTTCCGACGATAATGAGCAGGGCGATAGTGGTGTAAATAGCCGACTTTCTATGTTTCTCGGTATGGTCTTCTGCCTTTTTGGAGAGGGTGCGGCCCACCTGGATAAACACTACAGCGATAAGCATGGCCGTGATGTGCTCCACGGCCCAATAGCGGGCATTGGGATCTTTCATGGCTGCGCCAAAATTTTCAAAGGCGGCTTTCGTCAGGGGGCTGGTAAAAGCGTACAGGACAAGCCCAAGGAGCAACTGCAAATGCGACAGGCCCAGCAAGGCGGCCGAGGCGGTGTTGTCCAATTTTTCATACGGCTTGCGAGTAAACCAACCGGTGTACGCACGAATGAGGACAAAGATCAGAGCAGCAAGTATCAGGTAGCGGTTGTAGGAGTGGAGCGTTTGTAAAAACGGGTGCATGGCAGACGAATAATTTTGATGTGCAACGGGGAGGATACCCCTTGGGCAAAGGTAGAAAGTTTGGGTGCATTCATTCATTCTCTGGCTCGGGAGTCCATCCAGATCGTGACCGGGCCGTCGTTGATCAGCGCTACTTTCATATCTGCTCCGAACGTACCCGTTCGAATCGGCAAGCCGGACTCTTGTGCGAGCATTTCCAAAAACCGCTCGTACAGCGGCACGGCCACCTCCGGGCGTGCGGCACGGATGAACGACGGCCGGTTGCCCTTCTTTGTACTGGCATGCAAGGTGAACTGACTGATGACCAACAACTCCCCGCCAACTTCCAGCACGGATCGGTTCATCAGCCCGGCGTCGTCGGAAAAAATGCGCAGAGCCACTATTTTTTTACACAACCAGGATGCATCCTCCTGATTGTCGTCGTGTTCAATGCCAAGCAGCACGAGTAGTCCCCGGCTGATGCGCGACTTTTCAGAGCCGTCAATGGTGACGGAGGCGGAAGACACCCGTTGTAGAACTACTCGCATGGTTGGGATGGTTGCGTAAATAGCACATTAGCACATTGTAGCGTTAGTACATCAAAATTTGCGTTACTTTTGCACCGCATTAGGTCAGATTGCTACTTTCGGCATGGCCGGCGCAAAGATATGCCAATAGACATTGTTTGCATGGCCGCCTTCTTGTACGGCTTTTGGAAAGGGTACAGCCAGGGCATCATCAGTACGGTGTTCAGCGTGCTGGCCTATATTTTCGGCATTGTATTCGCCTTCAAGATGACTCCGACGGCGACAAACATCCTCGAGACGCTTTTCAACTCCAACAGCCCCATGATGTTCGTGGCGGCCTTTGTGGTCAACGTCGTGTTCATCATGTTTGTCATCCGACAGGCAGCCAAAGGTTTCGAGGGCGTGCTCGATTCCCTGCACCTCGGCATTATCAACCAGGCTATTGGTGGCGCTATCATGGGGCTTTTTGGCGTACTCATCTTCAGCGTGCTCGTTTGGTTTGGTGACAAGGCGGGCATGATCAACGAAGCGACCCGAAACGAATCTCAATCCTACGCTACACTTATCGAATTACCTGGAAAAACCAAGGTGGTTGCCGACCGCATCAAACCGTTTGTAATTGATGCCTGGGAAACGTCCATAAAGTGGATGAACCGGGTGGAGGATTACGGTGAAAAACAAACCGGAGCAGAAGGCGAGACCGGCGAAAAACCTCGAATTTATGAAATACCGGACAAGGATGCACCCGGTATTGAAGGCATGCCTTCAGAAAACCGCCCGAGCCAACGCCCGATCTACGAGGACACCGGCTCCGGGATCGAAGATGAATGAAAAATGACCCCATCTCTGGCCATCCGCCGACGTTTTCCTTTGACCATACTCCTGCTCGACAACTACGACTCGTTCACATACAACCTGTACGACTACCTGCGTCAAACAGGCGCACAGTGCGTTGTAGTGCGAAATGACTCCCCCGAATTGTTGGCATTTTCACCGGAGGACTTCGATGCGGTGGTACTCTCTCCCGGCCCCAAACGACCGGAAGATGCGGGACTGATGCCCGACTTGATCCGATCCTGGCACGAACGAGTGCCCATTTTGGGCATTTGCCTGGGGCATCAGGCGCTGGGGGCGTTTTTCGGCAGCCAGGTCGTGCTTGCTGATGTACCGATGCACGGCAAAACGTCGGTAGTTCAGCATCAGGGTCATCCGTTGTTTGCGGGTGTGCCGGCGCGTTTCTCAGCGATGCGCTACCATTCATTAGTCGTGCAAGGCCCGTTGGAATCGCCCCTGCGCTGCATAGCGAGCGCCGACGACGGTGTGGTCATGGCCTTGGAACACGAATGGCTCCCGCTGTTGGGTATGCAATTCCACCCGGAGTCCGTGCTGACCGAGCACGGTCACCGACTTTTGGCAAATTGGGTAGCGTTTGTCCGGGAAAAGAAAAACGAGCACGCTTTATCTCTTGCGTACCAGCATCAGCCCGTCCCGTAGCGGCAGCAGCAGGTTGTCTACGCGCTCGTCATCCTGAACCAAGGTATTGAAGGCATCAATAGCTTGCGCTGCAGCATCGGGCAGGCCGTTTTGTAGCACCTTGCCATCCCAAAGCACGTTGTCGGCCAAAAGGAAACCGCCAGGCCGGAGTTTAGGAAAAACGAGTGCGTAATGTTTGGCGTAGTCAAGTTTGCCTGCGTCCAAAAAAACGAGGTCGAAGTTGCCGTCTAATTTGGGCACAATATCTTCGGCCTTGCCGATGTGGAGCACCACACGGTCGTCCAGCCCGCTCAGTCGCACGTGTTTTTGAATGGTTGGAGCCAGCTCGTCGTTAGCCTCGATGGTATGCAACAGACCGTCGTCGGGCAGGCCTTGCGCCATACATAGAGCGCTGTATCCGGTGAAAGTGCCGATTTCGAGCACGCGTTTGGGGCGCAGCATTTGGCAGATCATTTTCAGAAGCATACCCTGTAACGGGCCAACAAGCATCTGCGGGTTGAGCGTACTAAGGTGCGTCTCCCGTTCGAGTGCTTGCAACGACGGGCCGGGTGATGTGCTGTGCTGAATGCAGTAGTGCAGCCGTTTTTCATCATTGTTCATGTCAGGAGCAAAGCGGTGTTTTATTCCGCTAGGGGCGGCAATTTCCAAAAAACGGGCAATTTTCGGACATCAGACTTTTTTTTTAAAAAACTTTTCCTCGTTTGCAGAAACGCCTTACCTTTGCACACGCTTTTTGAAAAGGGTGTTTTTTTGGTCAAAAAGTGCGTTGTTTGAAAGAGATTTTTGTTTTTACGTCCGTGGAGAAAAGACTATCGGCCAGTGTAGCTCAGTTGGTAGAGCAGCTGATTTGTAATCAGCTGGTCGGGGGTTCGAGTCCCTCCACTGGCTCCATCACGGGACAGTTAGAAAGTATTTGGTTACGGGGTTCTGTCTAATCACAAACCGTGTAGCCGTCTAACCAGATCTGTAAACACAAAAAGGGGGTGCCCCGGAGTTGGAGAGCCGGGCCAGACTGTAAATCTGGTGCTTCACAGCTGAGTAGGTTCGAGTCCCACCACCCCCACCAATGAATGATAAATGATGAATGATAAATGATTTAGGCTGAGTACTCGTAAAAATCATTTATCATTCATCATTTATCATTCAGCTTGCGGTGGTAGCTCAGTTGGTAGAGCGTCAGCCTTCCAAGCTGAATGTCGCGAGTTCGAATCTCGTCCGCCGCTCCTTGTTCAATGAATGATTGATTGCGTTATTACCAGTAATCACCCAATCATTCAATCACTCAATGAGACCAGCCGTTGTAGCTCAGGGGTAGAGCACTTCCTTGGTAAGGAAGAGGTCGTGAGTTCAATTCTCATCAACGGCTCCAACGATGTGATAATAAGATAATCCGATCTTCGACAAGTTAGCCAGAGATCGGATTCTGACTTATCACATTATCACATTAAACAATTATCATTCAACAAATTATTAGTCTGAACCAATGGCAAAAGAGACATTTGCACGCACCAAGCCACACGTCAATATCGGTACGATTGGCCACGTAGACCACGGTAAGACTACCCTGACTGCAGCAATCACGTATGTGCTTGCCAGCCAAGGTTTGGCTAAAAAAACGGACTACGCCTCGATTGATGCCGCTCCCGAAGAAAAAGAGCGCGGTATTACAATCAACACCGCTCACGTGGAATATGAGACCACAAAACGCCACTATGCACACGTGGACTGTCCGGGTCACGCCGACTATGTGAAAAACATGATCACGGGTGCCGCTCAAATGGACGGCGCCATCCTCGTTGTCGCTGCCACCGATGGCCCGATGCCGCAAACCCGTGAGCACATCCTTCTGGCTCGCCAGGTAGGCGTACCGCAGATCGTCGTTTTCATGAACAAAGTTGACCTCGTGGACGACCCCGAGATGCTCGAACTGGTGGACATGGAAGTACGCGAACTGCTCTCCTCCTATAAATTTGACGGCGACAACGCCAGCGTCATCAAAGGCTCTGCCTTGAAAGCCCTTGAGGGCGATGCCGGTGCCGTTGCTGGCATTCAGGAGCTGATGGACGCTTGCGACAATGACATCCCGACGCCGGAGCGTCAAATTGACAAACCCTTCCTGATGCCGGTCGAAGACGTATTCACCATCACCGGTCGCGGTACTGTTGCTACTGGCCGTATCGAGCGTGGTGTAATCAATGTAAACGACAAGGTAGAAATCATCGGCATGATGAAAGACGGCGAAAAGCCTCTGGAATCCACCATCACTGGTGTAGAAATGTTCCGCAAACTGCTTGACCGCGGCGAAGCTGGCGACAACGCCGGTCTGCTGCTTCGCGGTATTGACAAGGAAATGATTAAGCGCGGCATGGTAATCTGCAAGCCGGGCAGCGTGAAACCGCACAAGAAATTCAAGTGCTCGGTGTACGTGCTGTCCAAAGAAGAAGGTGGCCGTCACACGCCCTTCTTCAATGGCTACCGCCCGCAATTCTACTTCCGTACCACGGACGTTACCGGTGACGTGAAACTGCCCGCCAACATCGAAATGGTGATGCCTGGTGACAACGTCGAATTCGAAGTAATGCTCCACAGCACGATCGCACTCGAAATCAACCTGCGCTTCGCTATCCGCGAAGGCGGTCGTACGGTGGGTGCCGGTCAGGTAACGGAGATCCTGTAGTAAGCAATGGTGAAATGATGAATGATGAATGATGAATTCCACTTTTGTGGAATTTCAAAAATTCATCATTCATAATTCATCATTAAAAAAGGGGCATAGCTCAATTGGTAGAGTGGCGGTCTCCAAAACCGCAGGCTGCGGGTTCGAGCCCTGCTGCCCCTGCAAGATTCGATACCGATAGCCCTGCTTTTTAAAACGGGCACGGTTCCGGTTCGTCGGCCATAGGAGGCCAACGGACTTTTTTGGCAAATCATGCTACAGTCTCCAACATGGGAGGCCGGGCAACGACAAAAAAATGGCAATGGATAGAATATCGCTGTACCTGAAAGAGAGCTATGACGAGTTGATGAAAAACGTGTCTTGGCCGACGTTCTCCCAACTGCGCGAAAGCACGGTCGTGGTTTTGATCACCTCCGCAATTCTTGCCCTCATCGTCCTGCTAATGGACGGAGGCTGCAATGTGTTGTTCAATTTCATATACGAAACGAAGGGGTAGAGCCAACAGCCTGCTACTCCCCACGCCAAACGAACTTAAGAACAAAAAAATGGATACGATAACGGCAGCAGGGGGCGAAGAAAAAAAATGGTACTCGCTCCGGGTCATCAGTGGCAAGGAGAAGAAGATCAAGGAACGCATTGACTTAGAGATTGATCGTTCTAACTGGAAGGATTTTGTTTTCCAGGTCATCGTCCCTACCGAAAAGGTGTACAAGATTCGCAACGGCAAAAAAGTTGCTCAGGAGCGAAACCTGCTTCCCGGTTACATCCTGGTCGAGGCTTACGGCAGCCGTCTGAACGGCGATGTAGCCAAGAATATCAGCGATATGCCCAACGTAATCCATTTTTTGGGCAAGGAAACCCCCATTCCCATGACCCAAACCGAAGCCAACCGCCTGTTGGGCAAGGTAGACGACAGCAGCCAAGCTGGCGAAACCATGGCTGAACCGTTCCTGATCGGCGAAACCGTCAAAATCATTGACGGACCATTTGCCGAGTTTGTGGGCGATATTCAGGAAGTGAATGAAGAAAAAAAGAAAATCAAAGTCATCGTCAAGATTTTTGGACGGGGCACCGAAGTGGAATTGAGTTTCTTGCAAGTAGATAAAATCAGTTAAGACGACCTCCGATGCCCGCTTCTCCCGGGCGCGCTTCCATCATACAGGCCGTCTGAACGATTCATATTTTTCAACTTTTAGTGAACGCTGTTTAGTAACAAGCAGATACAATGGCAAAAGAAGTAGACATTTATATCAAACTCCAGGTCAAAGGCGGCCAAGCCAATCCGGCTCCCCCCATCGGCCCGGCACTCGGTTCCAAGGGTGTCAATATCATGGAATTTTGCAAACGCTTCAATGCGCAGACGCAAGAACAGATCGGCAAAATCCTGCCCGTCGTGCTCTCGGTGTACAAGGACAAAACATTTGACTTTGTAATCAAGACCCCGCCCGCAGCTATCCAACTGTTCGAAGCCGTGAAACTGGCACCCGGCAAAGGCTCTTCCGAACCGAACCGCAAAAAAATCGGCTCAGTAACATGGGATCAAGTCCGCGCTATCGCTGAAAGCAAAATGCCCGACCTGAACTGCTTTACCGTGGAATCCGCCATGAAAATGGTAGCTGGCACAGCACGCAGCATGGGTATTACAGTAGAAGGAACGCCCCCGTGGGCTTAATGGGTTACTGGTTTGAGGGTTAGGGGGTTTCTGGTTACACCACACACGTTCTAACCAGAAACCTTCTAACCAGAAACCTAAAAAAGGGAGTTCCGGCCTAACCGGAACGATTAACCTTAAACAAGTTTTTTAATGGCACATTTGACAAAAAAACGCAAAGCCGTGGAGTCCAAGGTTGACAAGGACAAACTCTACGGGCTTACCGAAGCGATGGGCTTGGTGAAAGAAGTCAACACCACTAAGTTCGACGCATCGGTGGACGTACATGTACGCCTTGGTGTCGACCCGAGAAAAGCCGATCAGGCGCTGCGTGGCACGGTTTCCCTCCCACATGGCACGGGCAAGACCAAACGAGTTTTGGTTTTCTGCACACCCGAAAAAGAAGCCGAGGCTAAAGAGGCCGGAGCTGATTTTGTGGGTTTGGATGATTACATCCAAAAGGTGACCGAAGGCTGGATGGATGTTGACGTGATCATTGCCACGCCTAATGTCATGGCTCAGCTCGGCAAAGTCGCCCGTATCCTCGGCCCCCGAGGCCTGATGCCCAACCCCAAAACAGGCACGGTGACCAACGACATTGGCTCGGCTGTGCAAGAGGTAAAAAAGGGTAAAATTGCTTTCCGTGTAGACAAGTTTGGTATCGTACACGCCTCCATTGGCCGGGTCTCATTTTCGCCCACCCAATTGACCGAAAACGCCTACGAACTTATCTCTACGCTGGTGCGCATGAAACCTTCCAGCGCCAAGGGTACCTACATGAAATCGGTTTCCGTGGCCAGCACTATGAGCCCGGGTATCGCCGTAGATACCAAGTCCATCAAGGTGTAAGGCCTAGTGCCACGCCGAACCATCAACGTTGACGCATTCTCAAACTTAAGATTGAAATGACAAGAGAAGATAAAACCGCAGCCATCGCGGAACTCAAGGAAGAACTGGGCAGCAGCCCGTTTTTCTACCTTGCCGACTCCTCGACCCTGACGGTAGCCAAGATCAACCAGTTCCGCCGGATGTGCTTTGAAAAAGGTGTAAAGGTCAAGGTGGCCAAAAACACCCTGATCCAAAAAGCCCTCGAAAGTGCTGCGGATGATAAGGGCTACAAGGCATTGTTCGAAGTGCTGCACGGCCCGACCACAATCCTCATCTGCGACAATCCGAAAACGCCCGCCAAATTGATCGAGGAATTCCGCAAAACGTCGGAACGCCCCCTGCTCAAGGCAGCGTACATTGACTCCAGCGTGTTCATTGGCGACGACCAGCTTAAAGCGCTGGTATCGCTGAAAAGCAAGGACGAACTGGTCGGCGAAATCATCGGCCTGCTTCAATCGCCCGGCCGCACGTTGGCCAGCCAGCTTAAAGCATCAGGCAGCAAGATCGCCGGGATCATCAAAACCCTCGAAGAGCGCGGGTAACTTTTCCGAAAAAGCGTGTTTCTGCCCGAAAAGGCACTGAGATGTCACTTTTTCTAGTACCAACATTGGCTTCCAAGTACGCACTATACGCGAACGCCCCGAACACCAACAACCATCATTTAGCAAACCATTCTAAATTTTTATTACAAATGGCAGATTTGAAATCATTGGCCGAACAATTGGTTAACCTCACGATCAAAGAGGCCAACGAACTGGCTGGAATCCTAAAGGACGACTACGGTATCGAACCCGCTGCCTCTGCAGTGGCAGTAGCCATGCCGGGAGCAGGCTCTGGCGGCGGCGACGCCGCTCCGGCAGAACAAACGGAATTTGATGTCATCCTGAAAGACGCCGGTGCCAACAAGCTCAACGTGGTAAAAGAGGTGAAAAACCTCTTGGGCCTGGGTTTGAAAGAGGCAAAAGACCTCGTCGACGGCGCTCCGAGCGAGCTCAAGACTGGCGTGAACAAAGCCGAAGCCGAGTCCATCAAGGGTACCCTTGAGGGCGTCGGCGCTGTTATCGAAGTCAAGTAAGCAGGAGAGGAATTGCGGGCCGCTTGGTTTCAACAGCCCTCGAAATGCGCTTCTCTTTAGCGCCTAACCTTTCAGACTTACGATTTCGACCAGATGCTCAGCACGTCTTTTTCTATTTTTTCAGAATAAACGATTGGCTTAACGTTGCTCCCGTCACGGAGCTGCGTTAAGCCTCTCGTTGTCTGTATCAGCACAGAAACCTTTCGAGGTGCCGGACGTTCTAACGCACGTCCTTCTGCTGCCCATCACTCCCCGGTCAAAAAAGTCTTGACCGATCTGCAAATCGCACACCAGCATATTTTGCATAAAAAAATGACCAATAACGGCACCACTACTGGGGTAATGCCCAAAACCGGCGTGCAAGAGCGCGTGAACTTCGGCAAAATTCGCCTGGCTCGGCACTATCCCGACCTCCTCGAGATTCAGTTGAAGTCGTTTCAGGAATTTTTCCAACTGGAAACCACGCCGGACAACCGCGCTGCGGAAGGCTTGTACAAGGTTTTTAAGGAAAACTTCCCGATCACCGATGCCCGCAACATCTTCAATCTGGAGTTTCTCGACTATTTCGTGGACCCGCCTCGCTACTCCATTGATGAGTGCATGCAGCGCGGACTCACCTACTCGGTTCCGCTCAAAGCCAAACTGCGTTTGTCGTGCAACGACGAGGAACACATTGACTTTCAAACGATCGTGCAGGATGTGTTCCTTGGGAACATTCCCTACATGACCCCAAAGGGAACGTTTGTAATCAATGGCGCCGAACGCGTAATTGTTTCCCAGTTGCACCGCTCACCTGGTGTGTTTTTTGGCCAGAGCTACCACCCGAACGGCACCAAAATTTATAGCGCACGGGTCATCCCGTTTAAAGGCGCCTGGATGGAGTTTGCCACCGACATCAATCTGGTCATGTACGCCTACATTGACCGGAAAAAGAAATTTCCCGTCACCACACTCCTGCGTGCTATCGGCTTCGACACCGACAAGGCTATCCTTGACCTGTTCAATCTGGCCGACGAGGTAGCCTGCACCCGCGAGAATCTCGAAGGTGCTGTAGGCCGCAAACTGGCTGCCAGGGTACTCAAGAGCTGGACGGAGGACTTCGTGGACGAAGACACCGGCGAGGTTGTAACCATTCCGCGCAACGAGGTCATTCTCGAGCGCGATACCATCCTTGACGAGGAAAATATTTTCAATATCCTGGAGTCCGGCGCCACAACGGTCATCCTCCAGCGCACGGATATTGACGAAGATTTTTCGATCATTTACAACACCTTGCAAAAAGACCCGACTTCGAGCGAACTCGAAGCCGTAACCTATATCTACCGTCAGCTGCGCGGCTCCGATCCCCCGGATGACGAGACCGCTCGCGGCATCATCGAGAAACTGTTTTTCTCCGACAAGCGCTACAACCTCGGCGAAGTCGGCCGTTTCAAGATCAACCGCAAGCTACAGGTAGACATTGCCCCCGATAACCTGGTGCTGACCAAGGAGGACATCATCGCCATCGTGCGCTTTATTGTCAGCCTGATCAACAACAAAGCGGAGATTGACGATATTGACCACCTTTCTAACCGCCGCGTGCGCACCGTGGGTGAGCAATTGTATGCCCAGTTCGGTGTCGGCCTGGCGCGTATGGCGCGTACCATCCGCGAGCGGATGAACGTGCGCGACAACGAGGTGTTCACTCCTGTGGACCTCATCAACGCACGCACGCTCTCGTCAGTCATCAACTCGTTTTTTGGCACCAGCCAGTTGTCACAATTCCTTGACCAGACCAACCCGTTGTCCGAAATTACGCACAAGCGGCGTATCTCGGCCCTCGGCCCTGGCGGTCTGAGCCGCGAACGCGCCGGCTTTGAGGTACGCGACGTACACTATTCGCACTACGGGCGCCTGTGTACCATCGAAACGCCGGAAGGGCCGAATATTGGTCTTATTTCTACGCTGTGTACCCACGCCAAGATCAATAAGATGGGCTTCCTCGAAACCCCATACCGCCGCGTTGTGAACAGCAACGTGGTCATGGAAGGCGACGTGGAGTACCTGTCGGCAGAAGCAGAAGACTTTCGGAAAATTGCCCAGGCTAATACGCCAGTCAACGAAAAAGGTGCTTTCCTCGAAGACCGCATCAAATCCCGCGAACACGGCGACTTCCCGATCCTCACGCCCGAAGAAGTGGAGTATATTGACGTGGCCCCGAACCAGATCGTGGGCGTGTCCGCTTCCCTGATCCCCTTCCTTGAGAACGACGATGCCAACCGCGCCCTCATGGGGTCGAACATGCAACGTCAGGCTGTGCCGCTTATCCGCCCCCACTCGCCTGTTGTGGGAACGGGATTAGAAGCCAAAGTAGCCCGTGACAGCCGTATGCTCATAAATGCAGAAGGCTCCGGCGTGGTCGAATATGTGGACGCCAACGAAATCGTGATCCACTACGACCGCACCGAAGAAGACCAACTGGTCTCCTTCGAAGATGCACGCAAGACCTACAACCTGACCAAGTTCATGCGTACCAACCAAGGTACCTGCATCAACTTGAAACCTATCGTCCGCCGTGGTCAACGGGTGGACGAAGGTGATATCCTCTGCGAAGGCTATGCCACCGAAAACGGAGAATTGGCCCTCGGCCAAAACCTGAAAGTGGCGTTCATGCCTTGGAAAGGTTACAATTTCGAGGATGCTATCGTGCTATCGGAACGCGTTGTGCAGGAGGACGTGTTCACGTCCATCCACATCGAGCACTTCGAGATGGACGTGCGCGACACCAAACTCGGCGAGGAAGAACTTACTGCCGATATCCCGAACGTAAGCGAGGAAGCAACCAAGGACCTGGACGAAAACGGTATCATCCGCATCGGTGCCTGGGCCAAGGAAGGCGATATCCTTATCGGCAAGATCACGCCCAAGGGAGAGACCGACCCGACTCCGGAAGAAAAACTCCTGCGTGCTATTTTTGGCGACAAGGCTGGCGACGTAAAGGATGCTTCCCTCAAGGTGCCGCCAAGCATCAACGGGGTCGTTATTGACAAACAACTTTTCGCCCGTGCGAAGAAGGACAAGGTCCAAAAAGAACAGGAGAAAGCCCTGCTCGACAAACTGGACGACGAACACGCCGTGAATGTCAACAACCTGAAAACCATCCTTGTGGACAAACTTCAGTTGTTGGTCAAAGACAAAGTCACGAATGGCATCCGAAGCATATACGCCGAAGAAATGGTACCCAAGGGCACCAAATTATCCGTGCAAGTACTCCGTGACCAGATTGACTACGACCAGGTAGACTACGGCAACTGGACGAGCGAAAAAGCCACCAACCAGCTCATCGCCCGCCTATTGCACAACTACAGCATCAAGAAAAACGAGGAAGTCGGACGCTACAAGCGCGAGAAATTCAACATCAGTATTGGTGACGAATTGCCCGCTGGTGTATTGAAACTCGCTAAAGTTTACCTGGCCAAAAAGCGCAAGCTCAAGGTGGGTGACAAGCTCGCCGGACGCCACGGTAACAAAGGCATCGTGAGCCGGATCGTTCGCATCGAAGACATGCCATTCCTTGAAGATGGTTCTCCGGTAGACGTGGTGCTCAACCCGCTGGGTGTGCCTTCACGTATGAACCTGGGCCAGATTTTTGAAACCGTGCTCGGCTGGGCAGGCGAACGTCTTGGCTGCAAATTTGCCACGCCAATCTTCGACGGTGCCAAAGCCCATGAGGTGGAAAACTGGATCGAAAAGGCTGGCCTGCCCGAACTCGGACAAACGTACCTGTCTGATGGTGAAACCGGCGACCGCTTCCACCAAAAGGCGACGGTAGGTGTGATCTACATGCTCAAACTTAGCCACATGGTGGACGACAAGATGCACGCCCGTTCCATCGGCCCATACTCGCTCATCACGCAGCAACCGCTCGGCGGTAAAGCCCAGTTCGGTGGTCAGCGTTTTGGTGAGATGGAAGTGTGGGCACTCGAAGCCTATGGTGCTGCTAATATCCTGCAAGAGCTGCTGACCTACAAGTCGGACGATATTCAGGGCCGCGCCAAAGCTTATGAGGCCATTGTGAAAGGTGACAACCTGCCGGAAGCGAACATACCCGAGTCGTTTAATGTATTGGTACACGAGCTGCGCGGGTTGGCGTTGGATGTGAAATTTGAAAGTTGATCGTATGAAGCCACTTATTGCCACATGGATTTATTTGGATAGCGACGCAGAGAGTTCAGTTTACCCGCAAGTGGGTAAACTGTCGCATCTCGAAGATTTCCAGATGATATATTGGCAGTGTGTAGCGGTATTTTTTGAGTATAGTGTTCGGCACAATCCATCAGCTAAACACGTTTTGTTTTCAAATCAAACTCCAGCGCAGCTACCATTGCAAAATGGATTTAGTTGGGCGGAGCACTTGGAGCGACTTGGTGTAGAACTGGTTACCTTGCCTCTTACATGGCAAACCCCTCCTGGTTACCATGGAGCTTGGCGAAACCAGTTCTACATCTTTGATATTTTGCAGTTCTTTGAAAGACAGGCTTACGATGACAACACCCCTTTGCTTGTGTTTGATTCTGATTGCATTATCAATCAGCCCTTGGACACGCTGTTTAAGGAAATACACAACCTAGGGTTACTAGTACTGCCAATGCCATTCACTAGCGAATACAATATTAATGGTATCACCAGGAAAAGCATGCGCGAACTATACACGATTCTAGACAACCAAGACCCTGGCATTGATCCTGTATACTACGGTGGGGAAGTGTTTGCAGCAACCCCTTTGATTGTGAACAAGATCAATGAACGGATGCCATATGTATGGGCTTTGATGCAGAATTTGCATAGTGCTGGTAAGCCAAAATTCACAGAAGAGGCGCATTTTCTAAGTTACTTCTATTTTCATATCGAAAAAATTGGCTCTCTAGAACCGTATATGCGCCGAATTTGGACCTCCCCTCGCTATAACGATGTGGAACCTTCGGACATACAACTACCTATTTGGCATCTTCCATCAGAAAAAAAGGGCGGCATCGCAATTTTATTCCATGATTTAACATCGAAAATACCTTTGCCAATTAGCACAGTAAAACTTGGAGGAATATTCGGTTTATCTAAGAGAACCAGATACTTAGACTTAAAGCATTACATCAAGTATACCCCCTTTTACCGATGGTGGTTGAAACTGAGTGGAACGTAGAAACCTATCTGTTTACACGGCCAAGTTCGTGCTGACATGTAGTTGGTAGCGGCAATTTTGGGTTTAAACATGGCAAAAAACACCGTACAGTACCTGCTAAGGAAATTCAACCTGCTGAAGTTCAAAACCAAACTTTGGTTAGCAGGAATTTACTTCACATGGTTCAAAAACAACCGGATCGTTCTGGACGGCGTTGAATTGATCGTGCCCGATGAAGTGACAGATATCCCGCTTCGAGGGCAGTTGCAGATTGGGTTTTACGAACGCGAAGAACGTCGGCACCTTAAAAAGTACCTGAAGCCCGATTCAACTATTTTAGAGCTGGGTGGCTGCCTTGGTGTGGTGTCTTGCATTGCCAATAAATTGCTCCAAAACCCTGAACAACATGTTGTAGTTGAAGCAAACCCCAACTTGATCCGCCATTTGGAACGAAATAAAGCACACACAGGTAGCGCCTTCGCCATTGAACACTGCGTCATCTCGAACCGCCTTGAGCAAGAATTTTTTTTGGGAGATACGATCCTGGGTAGCAGCATCCGGAACAAATCGCCGAAAAAAATTTTGGTGCCGGGAAAGACCGTTGC
>JBJXEZ010000277.1:0-17801 GCA_046153695.1 Saprospiraceae bacterium | reverse complement strand
TCGGGCAGGATTTGCAGGAACCAGAATGAAGCCAACAAGGATTGGAACGTCATAGGACTAACTTCGTGGTTGGTTAATGAATTGATTGTTTGTTTTTTGCGCTCTTTCGAACGCCAAAAGTATGGTGTTTTGTATTAGCCAAACGGAATAAGCCTAATTATTTACAACCGGGCGGTGCTTTTGTCGCTCAGGTTGCGGCGAAAAACAAGAGCCACTCCCCTTTACAGGAAGTGGCTCCAAGTATCATTGACGGGAAATGATTTCAGATTAAAAGAAAGAAGGGGGATCAATGCCGGGAAACAGAATCCCAGACGTAAAGCATCCGGGGGATCGTTCGCACCAATAGCATTGCAAGGAGGGTAACGTACAAAATTAGCATGCGGAAAACGGTTTAGATTATGAATGAATAATTTGACTGAATACCGGACTTATATTTCGCTCGTGACCCAAAGGTGAAAACAATTCAACAACTAAAAAATTTTTTTCAAAAGTTTTTTTCAAAACTGGAGCAAGCGCCGGCAACAAAAAGTTAAACCTAACCTTTTGCGCCCAATGATCTACCTTTGCCGCCCTGTTATGTCGTGTACAATTGAGATCACTAAAGCCTTCGGCGCATGGTTTACGACAACATTCTGGAAACGATCGGGAAAACCCCCATGGTTCGGTTGAACAACGTAGTAGCGGATATTCCAGCCACTGTTTATGCAAAAATGGAGGCCTTCAACCCCGGCCTGAGCGCCAAGGACAGGATTGCGCTACATATCATTGAACGCGCCGAGCAAGTGGGAAAACTCGGCCCGGGAGGCACCGTTGTGGATGCCACCAGCGGAAACACGGGCTTTAGTCTGGCCATGGTGTGTGCCCTAAAAGGATACCGCTGTGTACTGACGGTGACCAGCAAAATATCCGAGGACAAACTGAACAACCTGCGGGCCATGGGTGCCGAGGTCATTCTTTGCCCCAAGGATGCCAAGCCAAACGACCCCCGTTCCTACTACCGGCGGGCCGAACATCTGGCCAAGGAGATCCCCGGCGCTTTTTATGCCAACCAAAATTTCAACCTCGACAACAGCGATGCGCATTACTTCAGCACCGGCCCGGAAATTTGGGACGATACAAACGGGCGCATTACGTGGCTGATCGGCAGTGCCAGCACGGGCGGCACACTTTGCGGGTCGGCCAGATACTTGCGCGAACAAAACCCCGAACTGAAAATAGTCGCCGTTGATGCCTATGGCTCTGTACTCAAGAAATACCATGAAACCGGCGTGTACGACGAAAACGAGATTTACTCGTACCGTATAGAAGGCACCGGCAAAAACATCATCCCCGGAAATATTGACTTTGATTTGATTGACCGTTTCGTGAAGGTCACCGACCACGACAGCGCTTTTCAGGCGCGTTCGCTGGCCCGCACAGAAGGTATTATGGCCGGCTATTCCAGCGGTGCAGCCTTGCAATGCCTGCACCAGATTAAGGATGAACTCACGGCGAACGATGTGGTGGTACTACTCTTTGCCGACCACGGCAGCAAATATGTGAGCAAAATTTTCAACGACGAGTGGATGCGCACCGAGGGCCTTTTGCCCGCCGAAGCCGAACAGCCCAAACAGGCCTTGACCTCGCGGGAAGAACCTGTGCTCTGCTAAAACTTTCCAAACAACAACACACCCGACAATCGTGGACCTTTTTACCCGTATTCTCGACCAGGCTGGCCCGCTCGGCAAGTATGCTGACATGGCCGAAGGCTATTTTATGTTCCCCAAACTCGAAGGCGAACTCGGCAACCGAATGTATTTTCAAGGCAAGGAAGTTGTCTGCTGGAGCATCAATAACTACCTAGGCCTCGCCAACCACCCGGAAGTGCGCAAGGCCGATGCCGAAAGCGCTGCCCGCTGGGGCCTGGCCTATCCCATGGGCGCCCGCATGATGAGCGGTGAAACCAGCCAGCACAACAAGTTGGAAACGGGCCTCGCCCACTTCGTCGGCAAAGAAGCCGGGTACCTGCTCAATTTTGGCTACCAGGGCATCCTGTCTGTTATTGATGCCCTGCTGTCGCGCCGCGACGTAGTGGTGTACGACTCCGAAAGCCACGCCTGCATCGTGGACGCAGTGCGCATGCACCTCGGCAAACGCTTCGCCTTTACGCACAACGACATCGCCAGCCTGCACAAAAACCTCGAACGCGCGGCCAACATCACCGCCGAAACCGGCGGCGGTATACTCGTCATCACCGAGGGCGTGTTCGGTATGCGCGGCGATCAGGGCAAACTGCGCGAAATCGTAGCGCTCAAGGAACAGTATAACTTCCGACTGCTCATTGACGACGCGCATGGTTTCGGTATGCTCGGCCAGACGGGTGCCGGTACTGCCGAAGAACAAGGTGTGACCGACGACGTTGACCTTTACTTCAGCACGTTCGCCAAAAGCATGGCACTCATCGGTGCCTTCATAGCCGGACCAGCGCCGATAATTCGCTACCTGCGCTACAATATGCGCTCGCAAATTTTTGCCAAATCGCTGCCCATGCCCCTCGTTGAAGGGGCGATCAAACGCTTCGAACTGCTCCAGGCACACCCCGAACTGCGCGAAAAGCTGTGGCAAAATGTACGTACCCTGCAAAAAGGCCTTCGTGAGCGCGGCTTCGACATCGGCGACACCAACACCTGCGTAACACCCGTGTACATGCATGGAGAAGTGGAAGAGGCAACTGCCCTCGTGCGCGACATGCGCGAGAACTATGGTGTCTTCTGCTCCATCGTGGCCTACCCCGTGATCCCCAAGGGCATGCTTATCCTCCGCCTCATCCCGACTGCCATGCATACCGACGAAGATATTCGCATCACCCTCGACGCGTTTTCAGCGGTGCGGGAAAAAATGCAGCGAGGTGTGTATCGTGCCGTTGTGCCAGCAGAAACCGTTTCGTAAGACACGTCCATTTCCAACCTCTAACCTTCACCGCACTTTTTCAAGCAATCAGCATTATGAACAAAAATATTTCGCTTGCCCTCAACGGCATTTTGTTGCTCGCCGTCGCCCATTTGTACTACCTGAATTTTTCTCAAAAAAACGCAACTGCATCCGGGCCTGCTACTATCGGTAGCCAGCAAACCGGCGGCGTAAAAATCGCTTACGTCAACGCCGATACCCTTGATGCCAAATATGAATGGCTAAAAGAACAGAAGACGGCCCTCCAAAAACGGGTGGAAACAGCCGAGGGCAGTATGCGCTCCAAAAAAGAGGCCCTGATGCGCGATCTGGCCGCTTTTCAGCAGAAATATGAAAGCGGTACCGTACCGCCCGCCCAATTGGAAAAAGAGTACGCAGGGCTCACGCAACGCCAGAAAAAAATGGCCGAAGAGGAAGAACGCCTTGGCAAACAACTCGCCGACGAGCAGCAAAAGGCTATGAACGAACTCATGGCCAATGTAGAAGCCAAACTCAAAAGCCTGCAAAGCCAGATCGGATACGACTACATCTTGTCGTACTCCAAAGGCGGCGGCCAGGTCCTGCTTGCTAACGACAGCCTCGATATCACTACCCAGGTGCTCAGGTTGCTCAACACAAAAAATTAAGCGTACGTACAACATGCTCCATCGCGCCGACACCAGCGACATTCCCGCTATTCGAACACTTGCACATGCGATCTGGTGGGCGCATTACCCTGGTATCATTCCGCCGGAACAGATCGGGTACATGCTCGATTTGATGTACAGCGAGGAGGCTATTTCCAGGCAAATCACCGAGGAAGGCATTGCGTTTTGGCTCGTCAGAACGAACGGCGAACCGCTGGGCTTTGTCGCTGTCAGCAAACAAGCGCCGGGCAGTTACTTCATCAACAAATTTTACCTGCAAAGCACGGAACACGGAAAGGGCCTCGGCACTTCCGTGTTCCATGCCTTGCTGGAGCAATACCCCGACCTGATCGAGCTGCGCCTTACGGTGAACCGCCAAAATTACAAAAGCATCAATTTTTACTTCAAAGTCGGATTTCGCATTGAGCAATGCCTCGACATGCCCATTGGGCAAGGGTATGTGATGAACGATTTTGTGATGGTTTGGCAGAAGTGACCCCGGGATACTATCTATTATTCCACGGCTTTAACGCCCTTGCTAAAATGGGCATAAACGTACACCCTGGCCTTAATTTCGCCAAGGTAATGGTAGATCAACGGACGAACGTCGTCCCAGTTCAGGCCGCCCACACCTGTTGCCAGACGCGGAAGTGCTATACTCGAGATTTTTTCTTTTTCGATCAGTTTGGCTAGTTCTCGCAAAGCATGGTTTACGTTCACAACGGAGGCCCGGCCTGGATGACCATGTTCTGACGATGGCGGTTCTTGTGTAAGCAGGCTTACGACCTGCCGATCAGTACCCTTCCACAGCCAGATTTGGCCCGGCTTGGGGTGTTGTTGGTGGCAATGATGCCGAAAGTCCTTGTACATTTCAGGCAATGCTTCTCGCAGACTAAGGGCAAGTCCACTGTCAAAATGGTCATTGGGAGCTACGCCATGCGCAATCACCTGCGCTTCACTCAACAGAATGTCGCCAGTTACTTCTTTGATCATACAATGTGTGTTTGATGATGAATCAATGTGTCGCTGCGAATTTGGGGGGTAAAACCGCAAGCGACTTATGAGCATCGTCACACCTTGCTATGACTTGTCTTTTGTCCAACCAAACACGCGCTCAGCGTTCGCTGTGGTAGCACGGGCGATCTCTGTCAGTGGCAATACCTTAACCTCCGACAGCATTTCCGCTACTAAACGGATGTGGGCACTTTCGTTGCGCTTGCCCCGGTGTGGTGCCGGCGAGAGGTAGGGTGCGTCTGTTTCCAGCACGATGTTTTCCAACGGCACCTCTCGCAACACGGAAGGCAGTTTGGCATTGGGAAACGTAAGCACACCGCCGATGCCGACCATAAATCCCAGGCCGATCATACGCTTGGCCTGTTCCAACGAGCCGCTGAAACAATGGAAAATGCCACGCAGTCGACCGTCCTGGGCCGCTTTTACCATTTCAAGGCACACCTCATTGCTCTCGCGGGAGTGAATGATGAGGGGCAATCCGAGGTCTTTGGCCCACTCGATTTGGCGGGTGAAGGCGATTTTTTGGATGTCGAGCGTGGTCTTGTCCCAATACAGATCAATGCCCGTTTCGCCCACGCCTGCCCAGGTACGCTGGCCGAGCCATTTTTCTACCAAGGCCAGTTCGGCTTCGTACGTATCCGGTTGCACATGGCTTGGGTGCAGCCCCATCATGGCAAAGCAGTTGGCGGGGAAAGCGGCCTCCAGGTCGAGCATGGGTTGGATGGACTCCGAATCTATGTTGGGCAGGTATATTCGCCCAACGCCTGCAGCTATGGCACGGCGCACCATATCTGGGCGGTCGCTGTCGAACTTGTCGGAGTACAAGTGGGCGTGGGTATCTACAAGCTGAATCATGCGGCAAAAGTAGGCAATGCCAATAAAGCGGCAGGGCGAAATCTGGCATTCTCCAGACTTCCTGTTGGCTGGGTCGAAGTAGGCAGGTCAATTCTCCTCCATTGAAGCCCTTTTAAGCAGCACCGGTATGGATGGATGAAGAAAGCAGTTTACATTTGGCCGACAAAACACTCACACCGCTCACCCGCTCACCTCGCTCACACCGCTCACCTCGCTCACACCGCTCACCTCGCTCACACCGCTCACCCGCTCACCTCGCTCACACCGCTCACACCGCTCACACCGCTCACCCGCTCACCTCGCTCACACCGCTCACACCGCTCACCCGCTAAAAAATGGAATTGAGAAAAAAACTAACCCTGTACGGTCTGACTATGATTGCCGTCGGCTCTTGCATCGGTTCGGGAATATTTGTCACACCTGCGCAAATTGTCAGCGCCGTGCCCAATGCCACACTCGTGCTGGCCGTATGGGCACTCGGCGGGGTCATCGCGCTCACCGGCGCGCTCACGTTCAGCGAACTGGGTGGTATGTTTCCCAAATCGGGTGGGGTGTATGTTTACCTCCGGGAAGCCTACGGCGACCTGGTGGGCTTTTTGTACGGCTGGGCTATTCTGCTGGTCGTCAACACGGGAGCCCTGGCTGGTCTTTGCGTAGCCTTTGCGGAATACCTGAAAATCTTTTTCCCGGATATGACCGGCTCTACCAAGACAGCCCTGGCTGCGGCCACGATGTTGGGCCTGACCGTCGTGAACATGTTTGGCGTGCAAGTGAGTCAAGGCATGGCCAATGTCCTTACCGGCCTGAAATTGCTTGCCATAGGTGGAATTATCGTGGCCGGGTTTGTTTTTTTTGACCCGGCAGCGGTACAACTGGACTTCTCGCTCGACGGGCCTCTACCACAGAACCTGACGACAGCCATGTTGACCGGTCTCATCGGGGTGTTGTTTTCGGTAGGCGGCTGGCACCATGCGTCGTTTATGGCAGGCGAGGCGGTAGATGCCCGCCGTACGGTGCCGAGAGCGATGTTTCTCGGTGTGCTGATCGTAATGGGCACCTACCTGTTAGTCAACCTGGCCTATATGTTTTTATTGCCTCTGGACACCATCGCCCAAACGCCTCGTGTGGCTGGAGAGGCCATGAGCGGGGTGGTGCCGTGGGGTGGCAAGGCCGTGGCTGTTGCCATCGCGCTTTCCATATTTGGCACCATTAGTATTTACACCATGTCGGCTCCGCGCATTTATTTCGCCATGGCCGCCGACGGTATTTTTTTCAAACAGCTCGCCTTTGTACACCCGCGCTGGCGAACGCCGGTAACAGCCATGCTTGTTCAGGTCGTTTGGGCTATGGCCGTTTTGATTTTTTTTCAGGGTCTGTTCGACAAGATCATCACGTTTGTCACCTTTTTAGACATCGCCTTCATGGCACTGGCTGGCGCAGCGGTGTTTGTTTTTCGAAAAAAAAGGCCGGAACAGGAACGCCCTGTGCGGGCATGGGGGTATCCGGTGGTGCCCATAGTGTTCATCCTTATTTCGTTAGCCTTTGCCCTGAATACCTTGTGGGAGCGGCCCGATCAGGCCTTGCCGGGCCTTGCCTTACTGGTAGTTGGAGCTGGCGTATTTTGGTGGCGGCGGCGTAGCGGGGGGCAGCGTTGAGTAGCGTGCAAAGCGGCTCAAAAATTCAATTTTAGCGCCGTTGGTACTGCTTCAGTAGTTTTCCTTTCTTCGCCTCAATGGCGAGGTAGATTTCCCAGATCGTGATTTTCGCGTCGCGGGCGGAGTGCTTGCGTACGATTTGCTGGCGGCCGGCGGCCGTGGTGGCGAGGTACCAGCCGTCGAGGCCGGCGTTCTTGAAATAGCTGGGGTTGTCTGCGCCCGCGTACACGACCTTGCTCGATGGTGCGCCGATATGCGCGGGTGCGAACAGGGCAAGGTACAGGTCGATGGTGTTGTTCAGCGGTTTTTGACCCGACTGTTCGTGCTTGCGCACGAGGTAGATTTCGGTGAGGTCCATCATAAATTCAATGTCGCTGGTTTCGCAGGCGCGGAACACGTCGTCCATACTCACGGGCTTGCCGTGGTAGCGCAGGCTGGCCAGACCGGCGCGGGTAAACTGAATCCACCCGGCCGCCACCCGGTCGGTGCGCACGCGGAAGGGATTGAGGCCGCACTCCAGATAGGCTGCCTCGTAAATGGCCAGGGGCGTCGATTGGATTTTTGCGGCCATTTCGCGGGTACGGCGCGTCACCACTGATTTTTGGTAGGGATCCACCTGTTTGCCCAGTTCTTCCTCGAAAATGGCCGCGAGGTGTTCGTCACTCCAGTTGTCGTAAGCGTTGAGGAAAACGGGTGCGAAAAACTGCTGCTCTACGGTTTGGAGGGCATCCAGCAGGGGGTTGCTGAACAGCCAAAGCAGCGTGCCCAGTACGGCGATTCGGATCAGGTTGCGCCGCCCCCAGATGAAGGTGAAGCGGTAGGTTCTTTTTACTACCCGAAAAAAGTGCTGAAACACCAGTTTGGCTATGCGCAACATTTGTAGCAACAAATAGACCAGCACGATGCAGGCGATCCAGCGGAACCATGCATCCTGAGCGAGCAAGTGTTGAAAAAAATCGAACAAGGCTTTTCCCATCGTTGGGCAAACGTACAGAATGCTGAGACGAACATGTCAATAATGTTTAAGTGGCGCTACATTTGCTTTTCAAAATCAAACCACTGCAATCCATGTCCAAACACGTTCTTGCCCGTCTCACTGCTCCCGGCCCCAAACGAATGCTCGCTCTCGATGGAGGCGGTATCCGCGGCGCGATTGCCCTCGGCTTCCTCGAAAAAATCGAGACCATGCTGCGCGAGCGCCACAAAAACCCCAACCTCCTGCTCTGCGAATACTTCGACCTCATCGGCGGCACCAGCACCGGGGCTATCATTGCCACACTGCTTGCCACGGGACGCAGTGTGTCCGAAGTGATCGACCTGTACGGCGAATTGGGCGGTAAAATCTTCGGCGACAAGTTCGGCGTGTTCGAGATCGGCTCCAAACTCAAGGCCAACTACGACGACAAGCCGCTGCAAGCAGAATTGAAAAAACTCTTTGGTGACATCCGGCTCGGCGGCGATGAGATACGAACCGGCATCTGTGTAAATGCCAAACGCGCCGACACGTTCAGCACCTGGGTGATGATAAACCACCCCGAAGCCAAATACTTCGAACCGGCAAAAGAGGGCGAGTTTGGTAACAAGGACTACCTCCTGCGCGAAGTAGTGCGTGCCAGCACAGCAGCACCCACCTATTTCCTGCCCCAACGCATTGACATCGGCAACCGCCAGGCCACCTTCATTGACGGAGGTGTGAGCATGGCCAACAACCCCGCATGGCAGATGTTCCTGCTGGCTACGCTCAAAGGCTTTCCATTCCACTGGCCGACCGGTGCCGACAACCTCCTGCTCGTGTCCATCGGCACCGGTACCTACACCAAGGTGGTAGATGCCGAAAAGATGGCCTCCACCAATATGCTCGGCTGGGCGGCCACCGTGCCCGATATGCTCATGGAAGACGCCACGTACCAGAACCAGCTCATGCTGCAATACCTCAGTAAAAGCCCCACCGCCATCGAAATTGACTCCGAGATCGGCGACCTGCGCGACGACCTGCTCACTCCCGCGCCCATGCTCCATTACCTGCGCTACCAAGCCTACCTGGAGCAGCCCAAGACCAACCGCGATGGCACACAGGAAGACAAGCCGCACCTGCCGTTCGACGACAAGGCCATCGAAAAAATGCGGGAAATGGACAAGGCCGAAATGGTGGAACCGCTCATCCAGGTCGGGCGCATCTACGCGCAGCGGCGGGTGGAGGAGGAGCATTTTCCGCAAGTTTTTGATTTGACAGGAAAGACTAGTTGAAACGTTGGCTATTAGTTTTGACCTATGAATTCACTTCTCGCCATCTGTCTGGCTACTGTATACGGGTTGGTTTTGCGGTACCTGTACGTTTTTTTGGGGTCCTTCATGGAAGTCATCAGCATTTCGTTGGTGGCGGCTACCCCGCTCGTCATTGGTTATTTGACAGTAGCCTTGAGTGGTTTTAAAAAGGTGCCAAACGGGGTAATCGCCTTTTTTAGGCCATGGGCTGTGACGGGCATCTTGCTCATCCTGACCACACTTCTGGCCTTAGAGGGCGTGATTTGCTGGGTGATCATTTACCCGTTTTTTTCCATCGTAGCCGGAATTGGTGGCTTGATCGCTTATCACGTATTGCGCTACCAGCAAAAGCAGCGAACAGAAAACCCCGACATCCTGGACGACTTCGACAACCCGAACACCTTGAAAATGTCGCCCCTGCTTTTGCTGCCGGTGTTGTTGGGGCTGATCGAAAACGACCGTTTTTTGTCATCGGCCACCTTTGAAATAACCCGAGAAATAGACATTCAAGCGCCCGTAGATCGTGTTTGGGCAGCTATTGCAACCGTTGATACCGTTGACAAAGACGACGACCACAGTTTTTTCGTAAAATCGCTGGGCCTGCCGCGGCATTTGCGCACTGAACTGGATACCCTGGCCGTCGGCGGTCGGCGAACGGCCTATTATGAGCGCGGGCTTTATTTTGAAGAAACCGTCACGGCGTGCATACCCGGGCGTTTGCTGCGCCTTCGGATCAAAAGCGACCCGGGCAGCATACCGCCCAATGTGCTGGACGACCACGTCGCCGTTGGCGGCAAACATTTCAAAGCTATCGAGGATACATACCGCCTTGAACCGCTGCCTGGCAATCGGTGCCGTGTGCAACTAACCGGCCGGGTCGTGATAAACACGCCGTTCAACTGGTATGCCCGGCTCTGGGCACATTGGCTCCTGTCGGACACTTTTGACAACGTACTCGGAAATGCCCAAAAAAGGGCAACAGCACCGTGAGCCATGCGCCAGTACTTATCCTTGATGCTGCTATTCGTACCTGCGGTTTTGTTCGCTGCCTTGTTCTGGATTTGCCGCGATCATCCCAAGTTGGGTGTGCAGGCGGTGTTTCCGTACTTGCCTTGGCAATTTTTTGTACTCGGTGTTTTTGGAATTACAGCTACCGCGGGCGGGGTCTTGGACTGGCGTTACCACCGGGATCCGCTGCGGCTTCGGCTTTCAAAAAAAGAGCGGGATGCCGAGGCGGCGGCCCTCGGGCTTGGTGGAGTACCCATGTTTGTGGTCATGTGGGCGGCCACCATGAGCGAGCATCCGTCGAGATACCTATTACCGGTTGTGTTGATTTTGATTTTTACGGTAGCGGCCATTTGTTACGACGAGTTTGTGTTTCACATGCATCGCTGCGGTAAGACCGAAACCCGGTACCACCGGATGCTGGTATTTGGAAACGGCATCGCCTGGCTCGCTTGGTTTCATTATGTTTTTTGCCAATAAGCCGATGCAGTGGACAAACTTGAAATAGGTCACAGAGCGGGAAACATTGACGTGCGGACAGTCGAATTGGGTTGGCGAAGTCCTGAAGCCGCCCGCATCCTGTACGTTTCAGACCTGCATTTCAACAAGCATAGCGGTAGGCGCGCGCGTCAATTGGCGGAAATTGTCCACCAAACCAACCCCGACATAGTGCTGTGGGGCGGCGATTATGTGGACAGCGCTAGCGGTCTTGCGCATTTTGCCGACCTGTTGGCCGCAGTGCCCAAACAGGTCTTGGGATTTGCTGTGGCGGGCAATCATGACCATTATTTTGGCATCCAAAAAATCGAGGCGATCCTCTCTCAACACGGAATCGACTGGATCGAAAATACGTCAGTTGAGGTAAAAGTAGGAGGCCAAATCATAGCGATTGACGGCAATTGTAGCAATGTTGCACCCCGCCAGGATGCGTTTTGTATACGTTGCTCGCATCGCCCGGTATCCCCATACGGGCTGGAAAAGAGCTACGACTTGATCTTGGCCGGGCATTTGCACGGCTGCCAGTTTGTCTTTTGGACAAATCGAAGCGGCTTATACCCCGGGCGCTGGTTTTATCGCTGGAACATATTGGAGGCCCAAATGGGACGCTGTCGCTATATCGTTAGCCGAGGGATCGGCGATACATTGCCTTTGCGCTTCAACTGCGATCGTGAGGTTATTTTGGTATTGGTTTGAGCAACCTTGGTGGGTTGCCGGTGTTTCAGGCTTAGTTATATTTTGGTGTGTTGGATCCATGTATATTTGTCGCTCGTAAGTACTAATCCAACACTTGCGACGCGAAATACGCTCTAAACTTTGTCCGCTTTGATCACGCAACATTTTCCTACACCGCAAGAAGTCCTTGCCTTGCTCCATGCCAACGGTTCTTTGCCGACAAACAAAAATGCTTTTGTAAAGGCATTTGCAGCGTTATACCCCAACCTGAGCGAGATAGAGCGCAAGAAGCTGATCGATTCCCTCTTGGAATATGAGGACGCGTTGTTGGCCAAATCAGCCACGATCGCCATTTAACCCTTCCAGATGCTCGGCTACCGCTTTTCCGACTACAAGCTCGACCCGAACCAGTCCACGTTCGACCGGCTGTTTAAAATTTTTCAGGAGCTCATGCTCTACACCTCCGGCAACGTGGGGGAATCGCTGGCATGGCTCACCGAGCTCGACAAGGAGTACAAACTGACCACGCCCGAATACGGCATGGGCGATTTCATCCGTGAACTCGAGGAACGGGGGTATATCCGCCGCGACGGCGACGCGCAGGGCAACATGGGGCCGACAGCAAAACTGGAAATAAGCCTGCGGCAAAAAAGCCTCGACGACATCTTCGGCGACCTAAAAAAAGCCAAGAGCGGTAACCACAATACCGGCTTCATCGGCAACGGCGACGAACTGACCTCCGATGCAAAGCCCTACGAATTCGGCGACGCGCTCGACAATCTTGCCGTCACCAACTCCCTGCGCAACGCCTACATCAACCACGGCATAGACGAGTTCCGCCTTACTCAGGACGACCTCGAGATGCACGAAACCTACTACCAGAGCCAGATGTCGTCGGTGCTGATGATTGACATCTCCCACTCCATGATCCTGTACGGCGAAGACCGCATCACGCCCGCCAAAAAGGTGGCCCTCGCACTGGCCGAGTTTATCCAGACCCGCTTCCCCAAAGACACGCTCGACATCATCGTGTTCGGCGACGATGCCTGGCCCATCGAGCTCAAAGACATTCCCTACCTGCAGGTCGGCCCCTACCACACCAATACAGTAGCTGGACTGGAACTGGCAATGGACCTGCTCAAACGCCGTCGCAACCCGAACAAGCAGATTTTCATGGTCACTGACGGCAAACCTACCTGCATCAAAGTCGGCAAAAACTACTACAAAAACTCGTTCGGCCTCGATCGCAAGATCGTAAACCGCTGCCTGAACCTGGCGTTGCGCTGCAAAAAAATGGACGTGCCCGTCACTACATTCATGATCGCCCGCGACCCACACCTCGTCCGGTTCGTGGAGGCGTTCACGCAGGCCAACAGCGGCAAAGCGTTTTACTCCTCGCTGCAAGGGCTGGGGTCGTTTGTGCTGCAGAATTATCGGAAGCGGAAGGGGCGGTAGAAAAAAACTGTGCAATATTGAAAGTCAACTTTTAATTTTGCACAAAATTTAACAAATGATCACACGGCAACTTACCAGGTCTATTCAGGAAACATGTGCGCTATATCCTATCATTTCCCTGACTGGGCCGCGCCAGAGTGGGAAAACAACCCTGTTGCGACATCTGCTTCCGGAATACCGGTATGTCAACTTTGAAGAGCCGAATACCCGGAGTTTTTTTCACGAAGACCCGCTTGGTTTTTTGCGGCAGTATGACCGGTATGTGATATTTGACGAGGCGCAACGAGTGCCTGATTTGTTCTCCTATTTGCAAGTGAAAACCGATGCAGACAAGATCATGGGGCAGTATGTGCTGTCCGGTTCTCAGAATTTTTTGTTGCTCGAGAAAATCTCCCAGAGTTTGGCGGGGCGTGTCGGGTTATTTCGTTTGTTGCCGCTGAGCCATGCTGAACTGGCCGGGGCGGAACCATCGCTTCGCCCGACAGATGTGGCCGAGGCGATCTTCCGGGGCGGCTATCCGGCGCTTTACGACCGCAATCTGCCCGTTGCCCGGTATTTTCAAAATTATGTTGAAACATACGTTACACGAGATGCAAGAGACGTGCTCAACATCAAAGACCTGAACGCATTTCAAAATTTTCTGCGCCTGTGCGCCGGGCGTGTTGGCCAGCCGCTCAACATTCAGTTGCTTGGGGCGGACGCGGGCATTTCGACACCAACAGTAAAAAATTGGCTCTCCATTTTGGAAGCAAGTTATATCCTGTATCAACTGCCGCCGTTTTTTGAAAATTTCAACAAACGTATCGTCAAATCGCCCAAACTGTACTTCTACGATACGGGGCTGCTGTGCCATTTGTTGGGCATTAACGAACCGGAGCAGATCGGGCAGTTTTACAAACGCGGCAGTTTATTCGAAAACCTGGCCATCGTGGAAGTGCTCAAAAACCGCCTGAATGCCGACTACCGGCCGGAGTTTTTTTTCTGGCAGGATGCCCACAAAACAGAAGTGGACCTGGTGGAACTATCGGGCCTGAAAACCCACCTCTACGAAATGAAGTACAGCTACACACCATCGGCCGATTTTTTCAAGGGCATTCAGGCTTTCCGTGCAGCCGCCCCGCCCGAGCGGCAGGTAGGCGACAATTGGGTAATCTATGCAGGCGACGAGCCACAAAACCGCACCGTAGCGACGATCGCGAGTTGGAAAATGTTGCCTGAACTGTAGGCACTTGCTAATTTTTGCCCCACCGTGTTTCCTGCCATTCGCGCTGTTGCACCTCGGTAAGAAAAGTCCAGGCCACCACCCGGCTTTTTTTGTTGCCTTGCCCCATGGGTAGCGTTACCACCTTGGTTGCTGCGGCTTTTTCGAGGGCCCGGTAGATATTTTTTAGGTGATCCTGATCGGCGATAAGGGCCGAAAACCAGAAGCAGGACGCGGCGAACTGCTGGCTTTCACGGATCATGTCCTGCACAAATTTTTCTTCCCCGCCCTTGCACCACAACTCGCTGCCCTGGCCACCAAAATTCAGTACAGGTGTCAGCACTTTTTCCTGGTTCAGGTTGCGTAGTTTTCGCAGCGTGCCAGCCTGCGCTGCTTGCTGCGAGGTGTGGAAAGGCGGGTTGCAAATAGTCAGGTCAAAGACTTCGCCCGGCTGGATCATTCCGACAAAAATTGCCTCCGCAACCGGTTGCAGCCGGCATTCCACAGCACTTTGCAAATGCGTGTTGGCAGCGGCAATATTGTTGGCCGAAGCGATGGATGCCGGGTCAATGTCCGACCCCACAAATGACCAACCATACGTTTTGTGCCCAATGATCGGGTACACGCAACTGGCCCCAACGCCGATGTCGAGGCAACGCACCTGCTCCCCCGTGGGGGTGTTGCCCCCGTTGCAGGAAGCCAGCAGATCCGCGATGTGGTGGATGTAGTCGGCCCTGCCCGGAATGGGCGGGCACAGGTACCCCGGCGGGATGTCCCAGTTTTCGATGTTGTAAAAGTGTCGGAGCAATGCGGCGTTCAACATCTTCACGGCCTCCGGGTCAGCGAAATCAACGGACTCGTCGCCGAACCGGTTGGGCCGTATGTACGGCGCCAACGCCGGGTAGGCCGCCGCGAGTACGGGGAGATCGTATCGTTCGCGGTGCGGGTTCTGCTGGTGTAATTCGGATTTGGTTTTGGGGCGCTTTTTTTTGACCGTGGACATGTGTTTTCGGTGCTTGCCACAACTGGTTTGGTTGCGTTCTGCACCCGGCAAAGGTAGCCTTTTGCGCGAGCGGCAGATGATGCCGTTTGTACCGACCTCGATTGTAAATTTTCCTTAAAACTGCGTTATCGAAGCATCCCTGGGCAGCGGTATTGTGTCAAAGACGTTAATCTTTTTCAAAAATGAAAACTAACGGTTGGCAGCACCGGTTAATGTCCATACTTTTCGACCCAATTAAATATGTTCGCCGATGAAGCACATCTTACCCTTCTTTTTTTTCCTGCTCGTTAGCCTTGCCGTGCAGGCCCAAAATGCCATCAAAGCAGAGCTGACGGTGTTCCCCAACCCAACCTCGGAGTACATTTCCATCAAAGACAGCGAAGATGTTGTCGGGCATGTGGCCGTTTTCAACCTCGTTGGCAAAAAAGTCAAAGAGTTTGATTTTGTAAACGGTGAAACTATGTTCGTGGCCGACCTGCCCAAGGGGATGTACCTCGTTCAGATTCAAGACCGCTCCCGCCAAGTGATCAAAACGCAAAAAGTGGATAAGCGGTAGTTCCCGCTTCTTCTTCAACCAACACAGGCCATCCCGGTATCGAACCGGGATGGCCTGTGCCGTTTAAAAACGCCTGATCTCTCGGGTGGAAAAAGCGTAGCCAAGGGAGAAGGTGGGGAAGAGCAGGTCGAAACCGCTGCTGGACAACGGCAGCCCAATACCAGCCTCTGCAAAAAAGCGGTTAAAACGGTGCGCCAATCTGATTTCGGGAGTCCAATAGGTTTCTGGGGTAAGCGTCACTTGTTCCTGGCCAATCGGCTGGGCATTGGTGTTGTAAAAGGTTACTGTATACACATGTGCCTTTTTGTACAACCCCATCCCAACGAGCAAGTAATTCCATTTGGTTAATTTTCGGGACAGGCCGCCAGATATGTAGAAATTGAGGGGGGCAGCAGTTTCGGAATCAAACTCATAGGTGCAGCTTGAGCAGGGCGGCTGGTAAGAGAAGAGACTCTGCGCAACAACGTCGCTGTGTGGCCAAGTAGTAGTAGAACCTCTGGCATACCAACCCCACAAACCAAACTGGGCAACGTAAACACCGAAGGGCGCCTCTGTCGCACCCGACCAGCCTGCCACAAAATAGCGTGTATAGACCCGGTTACGCACGACCCGATTAGTCAGCAGTTTGGCAGTCAGCCGGGAGCCGGGCGGCAATTGGTTCAGGTCTTTTGAAAAATCCCAGACCATGATTTTGGAGCCGGGTTGGGGTCGTTCGAGCAGACCCACATCACCGGAGACTGCTTTTATGGTGTCGAAATTTAGGCGCTGCCCCGGCACCTCAAGCGCGGGCAGAATCCACACCTTGCGGCGCAGGAAATTGGGCAATTGTACCCAGTTCTTCGAAATATTGTATGTCAGCACGATGCGGTTTCCGTCAGGGAAATAGGACACGTCGGTGACTTTTTGGCCGCGTGCTTCGGCAAGCAGAAAAGCCGAAAAAAAATATGCCGCAACCGAAAACTTGAAAAAACGGGTCATGTGCTGGATGATTTGTGATTTGAATGTTACTCGACTTTGCCCTCTAACCCTTCGGGGGCCGAACGTATCGGGTTTCCGGCAGCATACACTTTTTCTAGTCGCGGCATCTTGGCGAGCCACTGGGGCAGCTCTGCCAGGTGGTTGCCCGCGAGGTTGAGCACGCGCAGGTGGGTCAGGTTTTGCAACGATTCGGGCAGCGTCTTCAACTGGTTGTGGCTGAGGTCGAGCACTTCGAGGTTGGTTAGGCGACCCAACTCGGGAGGCAGTTCCGTGATTTGATTCAAGGCCAGCCGAAGCTCGCGCAGACACGTCAGGTTGCCCAACGACAGGGGCACAGAGTCAAACTGGTTGCGGCCGAGGTCAAGCACCGTCAGGTTGGGGAAATGCGTGTTTTGCAGCAAGGGCATGGCAGTCAGTTCGTTGCCCGACAAGTCGAGTAGTTCCAACTGGGTGCAAGATACTGCCAAGGGCGGAACGGTCGTCAGGCGGTTGTTCGACAGGTTTAGCTGGCGCAGGTTGGGCGAGTCGAACACCTCGGGCGTGAATTCCCGGAGCCGGTTGTAGCCGAAGTTGAGGCTGGTCAGAGCAGGCAGCCGCCACACGCCGGGCAACTCCCGGAGCCGGTTGTTGCTCAGATCGAGCCGGGTCAGTTTGTTCAGCGTGGCAATTTCGCCCGGTATTTTGCCGAGGTAGTTTTGAGACAGGTCGAGCTGCTCCAGGTTCGTCAGTTCGCCGATACGGCCGCTGATGACCATTAGTCGGTTGTTGTCCAGTGCTACATAACGCAACTGCTTGGCGGCAAAAAACCATCCCGGCAGGAAATCTATGGTTTGCGAGGACAAATAAACCGCCTCCACCGACGGGTTGAAGGGCACAAGGCTTTGCGCGAGCAAGTACTCCCGCCCGGCGGTGTCGAGCAGGAACTGCTGGTAATTGCGACCAACCTGTGCAAGGCCGGTTTCCTGATCGAATGGGGCAGCAGTATTGTATCGGAACGGGACGACTGGTTTGCCGCTTCGATCCATAAACCCGTACCGCAGCCCGTCGTAGGCCAGTGCGAATCGGT
>JBJXEZ010000271.1:0-5555 GCA_046153695.1 Saprospiraceae bacterium | reverse complement strand
TGGGGGTGGGGTTGCACCGGCGGAGCGCGATGTACCCAAAAATACCGCATGCTTTTCAGGCTAAACAGTTACTTTGAATTTATGAATGTCCCCGTTTTACAGCGATGTTCAAAAATTATTTCAGTCGCCATATCGCATTGACTTGAAACGGCATTATCAATTTCCCAAATAGCTAAAGTCGAACTACGAACCTATCCGAAAACCTCCATTGCGGCTAAAAAGGCCAGATTATTGAATCAGGAAAGTCAAATTTTCAGGGCGTAGCCGGATGCCTACGGCCTGAAAATTTAACGCCGGATGATTCCATAAGATGGGTGTTTCAGGCCAATGGAGGTTTTCGGATAGGCACTAAGGAACGCGATAGCATTCGTACCAACCAAGCCGAATTTTAACCTACATTTGCGCCGTTTGAGGTTGTCTCATATGTCGTTTTCACCGCAGCGACACAGGGGCACGGGGTTTTTAACAATCAAATTTTCAAAACTCCGTGCCCCTGCGCCCCTGCGGTGGTTCTATAGCTACGACTTGTGCGGTAGCCACTTTTGCTTTTTCCGGCATGGTGCGTATTTTGATTTTCCCTTTCCTCTTTGTTTTTCTTTGCTTCCTTTGGCAATGCGGCTCGCACGACAGCCCGCCCAGGGAGGGAGACCGGCTGTTGGCCAAGGTGTACAACAAAAGCCTGTACCTGTCCGAACTGGAAGGGATCGTGCCCGAGTACACCACACCGAGCGACAGCGTACTCATGGTCACTGCCTACGCGCAACGCTGGATTCGAGACCAGCTGCTCATGTACGAAGCCGAGCGCAACATCCCCAAGGATCTGAACATTGACAAATTGGTGCGCGACTACCGGGCTAGCCTCGTGCGCTTCAACTTCGAGGAGCAAATTATTGCTGAAAAACTGGACAGCACGGTGTCGGAGACAGAGCTGAAAAATTATTACGAAAACAACAAGGATCAGTTCCAGTTAGAAAGCACCATCCTGAAGTGCCAGCTCCTCAAACTTTTGCCCAATTCCCCGCAGAACGAATTCAACAAAATATGGTACGGGCGTACCGCCTCTGATGCGGCAAAACTGCGCAACTATGCCAAGCAGTGGGCCGCTCTTGCCCTGCTCGACACGGAAAAGTGGTATAAGTTGGAAGAAATAGCCGCACTTTTACCCAAAGGAACGTTAAGCTCCGACAACGTCAGTTCGCGGCGCGAAGGCACCCTCAGCGACGGTGATTTTCGGTACTGTTACCGCGTGCTGGAGACCGTGAAAGGCAAAGAAACTGCACCGTTCGAGTATGTACAAGAGCAGGCCTCCAAGGTGATTCTCCATAAACGCAAATTGGATCTGCTCGAACGTTGGAAAGAAGAGTTGTACCAGCAAGAGCTCCGCCGCCAAAACGTACAAGTTTTACAATAATACCTTTGGAAATCAAAAACATGATAATGAATCTGTTGTATATGCCATTTACATTTTTGCGCAGCAAAATAAACCTTCGCGGCCTGCTATTTCGCGTCCCTCTTGCCTTTGGGCTTCTGCCTGCCATTGCCTTTTTCCTGCTGCCAGGCCTGCTCCCGGCCCAAAATGAGCGCGCCATCATTGATAAAGTGGTCGCTACCGTTGGTGCTGAGGTCATCTTGCTCAGCGAGGTTCAGGAACAAATGGCCTACCTGAAGCAGCAAGATCCCAAACTGCCGGAAGACCATGTTTGTATCGCTATGCAAAACCTGTTGGCCCAAAAACTGCTCGTTAACCAAGCCAAGATTGACTCCATCCCGCTTAAAGACGAAGAGGTGGAAAACCAGCTCGAAGCCCGTATAGAACGCCTCCGGGCTTATTTCAATCAAGACGAGAAGGCCATTGAAGAGTTTTATGGCCAAAACGTTAACCAGATCAAGGACCAAATGCGCGGCGATATGCGCAGCCAGCTGCTGGCCGAGCGTATGCAGGGCGAAATCACGGGCAAGGCAACGATCTCACCATTAGAGGTGCAGACGTTTTTCAACAATATCCACAAGGATTCCCTGCCTTATTTCAACTCCGAAGTAGAAGTGCGGGAGCTGGTGTACAACCCGCCTGTAAACCCGGAAGAAAAAGCCAAGGCACGGACAATGCTCGAAGACCTCCGCCGCCGCATTATAGAAGGCGGAGAAAGCTTTGCAGACCTCGCCAAGAAATACAGCGCGGACTCGGGCAGCGGCAGCAAAGGCGGCGACCTCGGCTGGCAAAAACGCGGAACCTTCGTGGCCGAATTTGAGGCAGCCGTGTACAAACTCGATCCTAATCAAATCAGCCCGATTGTCGAGTCCGAATTCGGGTTTCACATCATCCAATTGCTTGAACGCCGAGGCAACCTGATACACGCCCGGCACATCCTGATTAAACCGGAAATCACCGAGTCAGATTTGGAAAAGGCCGAAGCCAAGCTCGACTCCATTCGCCAGCTCATTTCGAGCGGCGAAATGACCTTTACTATCGCTGTCAAACAATTTGGCGACAAAAACACAGCCAGTTACAACAACGACGGGCGTGTGGCAAACCCACGTACCGGAAACACATTCTTCGAAGTGGCTGATCTGGACACCAACATCTTTTTTGCCATTGATGATATCGCTACAGGCGAGATCACCGAACCCATCCCCTTCCGCTCTCCAGATGGCACGCGTCGCTTCCGCATTGTATTGCTGCAAAGCCGCTCAAAGCCCCACAAAGCAGATTTGAAACAAGACTACAACAAAATCCAGGCAGCAGCCCTCGACCAAAAAAAAGGTACATACCTGGAAAAATGGGTGTTAGGCAAGATCCGAACCACACATATGGTTATCGGTAACCCCTTCGACACCTGTCCCAACCTCCAGGAAATGATTCAGGCTGGCGCTGGCATTAGCAAACGCCCTTGAGTATGCCAAAAACCGATTACGGCAAACCGCCCATTCAAAAACACACGTCAACTTGATTTCCATGAAATTGCCATTCCTCGGCCTTGTCTTGTTCGCCCTCGGCGCAACGGTTGCACAGGCCCAAAGCCCCGCCGACAGCCTATTGCCCATTATGACCTATGACAAACCGACCGATTTCGAAATCGGCGGCGTACGCGTCAGCGGGGCACAATTCGCCGATCCGCAGGCACTTGTCTCCATTGCCGGTTTGCGTGTGGGCGACAAGCTGCGTATCCCAGGCCCTGTCGTAACCAAGGCTGTGCATGCGCTTTGGGGCTTGCGCCTCTTCACCGATGTGCAAATCATTCGGGAACGCACCCAGGGCAACGTCATCTTTCTTGAAATCGCTGTCAAAGAACTGCCCCGGTACACCCGACATATTTTCAAGGGAGTGAAAAAAGGTAAACATGAAGACCTAAACGTTATCGTCAACAAGTTCCTTCAAAAAGGTGCCATCCTGACCGAAAACAACAAACGGTCCGCCGAATACGGCATCGAACAATTCTTCGTGGAAAAAGGCTACCTCGATGCCAAAACCATCACGACTGTCATGCCTGACGACCGGGCTACCAACGGCGCCATCGTTGAATTTAACATCAACCCCGGCCCGCGCATAAAGATTAATGACATTGAGTTTGTCGGCAACAAACAGATTAAATCCAAAACCCTGCGCAAGCAGATGGAGAACACCAAGCGCAAAGGGAAAATTTTCAAAAAATCCAAGCTGGTCGAAAGCGACTACGCCGACGACAAGGCCGCCATTGAAAAATACTACAACTCCATTGGTTTCCGCGATGCACGAGTAGCGAGCGACAGCATCTGGCGCACACCCAACGGCAATGTCGCATTGCTACTCAAGATCAACGAGGGCAACCGCTATTATTTCCGAAACATCACCTGGAAAGGGAATACCATCTACGACAACCGCTCGCTTGACCAGGTGCTTGGCATCAATAAAGGCGCTGTGTTCAACCAGGAACTGCTCGCTACACGCCTGTCGTTCAGTCAGGACGGGCGCGATATTTCCTCGCTGTACCTCGACAACGGTTACCTGTTTTTCCGCGCCGACCCCGTGGAAACATCCATCGAAAACGACTCTATTGACCTCGAAATCCGCATCTACGAAGGCCCGCAAGCCACCATTGACCGCGTAGTTATAAAAGGCAATGACCGTACAAACGAGCACGTCATCCGCCGTGAACTGTACACCCGGCCCGGTGACAAATTCAGCCGTTCTGACATCATCCGATCCCAACGCGAGATCGTCAATCTGGGTTACTTCAACCCCGAAGCATTGAGTATCAACACCCCGGTCAACCCGGAGCGGGGAACGGTAGACATTGAGTACATCGTGGAGGAAAAGCCTTCCGACCAGCTCGAACTCTCCGCAGGCTACCAACCGAGTACGGCGTTTTCCCGTGGTGGTGTCATCGGTACGCTCGGCGTTACATTCAATAACTTTTCGCTGCGCAACATCAAAAACAAAGAGGCCTGGAATCCGCTACCACAAGGCGATGGCCAACGCTTTAGCCTGCGCGGGCAAACGTCTGGGCAAAATTTCCAGTCGTACAATGTCTCCTTCACGGAACCATGGCTCGGCGGGAAAAAACCCAACTCACTCACTGTGGCAGGGTTTTACAACCGTATCTCCAGCGGGATCGAAGGCGCTTCCACATTCCAGCAGCTTACCATTCTTCAAGCCTCTGTCGGCTTTGGCACCCGCTTGAAATGGCCCGACGACAACTTTGTCTTCCGCGCCAACCTCGACATGCAAAACCTCAACATCAACAATTGGACGAGCTTCCGCGACGATAAAGGCCGTGTCGTCAATCAGGGCATTTACCACAACTACAGCATAAGCCTGACGCTCGCCCGCAATAGCATCAACGACCCAATTTTTCCCAAAACCGGCTCGCTCATATCCCTGAGCGTCAAGGCCACACCGCCGTATTCATGGTTCAAGGACAAGTCGTTTTACGATAGTGAAAACGTGCAGGATATTTACAGATACATTGAGTACCTGCGCTGGCGCCTCGATGCCGAATGGTACACCACGCTCGTGGGCAAGCTCGTGCTAAAAACACAGGCCAAAATCGGTATCCTCGGCGGCTGGACAGACAAAACCGGCCTCAGCCCCTTCGAGCGATTCGACCTGGGCGGCGACGGCCTGAACAACCAAAATTTCGGCTTTTTCGGGCGGAGCATCATCAGTATGCGCGGTTACGAAACCTCCGACATTATGGCCGCATTCCCCGGCGGCGCGGGCGTTTTCAACAAATACACAGTGGAATTGCGTTACCCAGTGTCGCTCAATCCATCGAGTACCATATTCGTTACAGCATTTGCCCAAGGCGGCAACGCCTGGCATTCGGCTCGCGACTTCAACCCGTTCGACCTGCGCCGCTCCGCCGGTTTTGGTCTGCGCGTGTTCCTGCCTATGTTCGGTACGCTCGGCTTCGACTACGGCTACGGTTTCGACAAACCCTCCCTCATCAATGCCGGGGCTGGCTGGTCCCAATACGCCAAATTCAACATTGTACTCGGTTTCGAACCGGATTAGGGTTTGGGGTTAGGGGGTTTCTGGTTAGAAGGTTTCTGGTTGCACACCCCCCCTAACCAGAACC
>JBJXEZ010000385.1:0-3251 GCA_046153695.1 Saprospiraceae bacterium | reverse complement strand
CGACGAGGTCGTTTTTGCCGCCCCGCCGCGCGAGCGCGTTCCCCAACGACAAATGCGCGGACGATACCGCTGCGAGCAACTCGGGTGTTTCTGGATTCGAAATCAAGAACCGTGCGGACGTCTCGATCGCGCGTTTAAGAAACGAGATGGCCCGCTCCCGATCGTCGCCGCGATTTCGCTGCGAGAGAATGTCCGCAGCCCGGTTCAGAAAAGCGCAGCACCGCGCGGCCGGCAGCCACAAACGCGGGTTCTGCGCCGTCAGTTTTTCGGCGAATTCCGCTGCTCGAACCACATCGTCGATTCCCTCGTCTGCGGAAGTCCCCGCCGGTCGCATGAGGCGGACGTAGGCTCCTCGGTCGAAAAGGCTCTGCGAATAATCGAAGGAGGCTTCCACCGACGATGGATTGGACGCCGCAACTTTCTCGGTCCGCGCCACCCGCCTGTTCAATACATCGAGCTTCTCGTCAAAATACGGAGCCGGGGTCGCCGGTTCCGCCGGACGAAACGCGTCGCTTTTCGCCCACCACAATGTCGCGCCAACAAGTGCGAATGGGGCGAGCACATAGATGCACGCTGTCGCGAAGGATTTGGCCCACGGTTGGTTCACGCAATGTTTACCGACGGCATCAAAGTCCCTTTGCCGCGATGTCGCGACGGAACTGCGCGCCTTCAAATGCGATGCCGCTCACGGCTGAATACGCGCGGTCGCGGGCCTCCGCGAGCGTCGGTGCGAGCGCCGTGACTCCCAGGACGCGTCCGCCGCTCGTAAGGAGTCGTTCGCCGTCGCGCTTCGTCCCGGCGTGAAAGACCGTGGCGTTTGCGTTGGCGAGACCGGCGATTTCCTTCCCGCTCGCGTAGGCTTCTGGGTAGCCGCCGCTCGCCATGATGACGCAGACGGCACTCTCCGCCGCCCATTTTGGCGACGCGTTCGCAAGCCGGCGATCGATGGTCGCTTCGAGCAAATCGAGCAGGTCGGTTTCGAGGCGGGTGAGCAAGACCTGTGTCTCGGGGTCGCCGAATCGGCAGTTGAACTCCAGCACCTTCGGGCCGTCGGCCGTGACCATGAGTCCTGGGAAAAGCATGCCGCGAAAATCCAGCCCGTCGGCCTTCAGTCCCGCAATAAACCGGTCGAGCACTTCCGTTCGCACGCGTTGTTCGAGCGCGGGAGGCAGGACTTTGTCTGCCGGGCTGAACGTGCCCATCCCACCGGTGTTCAAGCCGCGGTCGCCATCCAGCGCCCGCTTGTGATCCTGCGCGCTCGGAAAAAGCAGGTAACTGTCGCCATCCACGAGCGCATGGATGCTGCATTCTTCGCCGGTCAGAAATTCCTCGATGACCACTTCCGCGCCTGCGTCACCGAACTTCCGATCATCCATAATCTCGCGAATCGCCGTCTCCGCTTCGGCGTGCGTTTCCGCGATGATGACGCCTTTTCCCAGTGCGAGTCCGCTCGCTTTGACGACAATCGGCGTCGCCATTTTTGCAGCAAAAGCGCGTGCCTCTGCGGAACTCGAAAACTGTCCACTCGCCGCTGCGGGAATGTTGTGACGAACCATAAACTCCTTCGCAAAAACCTTCGACGACTCCAGCCGTGCTGACGATTGGTTCACTCCAAAGATGCGCAGTCCCTCCGACTCAAAACGGTCCACCATCCCGGCCGCCAGAGCATCATCCGGCCCGACAACCGTAAGCCCGATGCCTTCGCTTTTTGCGAATGCTACAAGAGCGTCGTGCTCGGTGATTTTGATCGGAACGCAGGTCGCGAGTTCTGCGATGCCGCCATTTCCCGGCGCGCAATAAACTGCGGAGACACGAGGCGATTGACGCAATTTCCACACGAGCGCGTGTTCGCGCCCGCCGCTTCCAATAACGAGGACTTTCATGTCCTGCGAAGGAACCGGAAGCGCCGCCGCTTTGCAAGGATGCGGACGGTTTCTGTTTTGCGCCTGTGGGTTTTAGTGCGATGGAACGCGCCATGATTCTGAGATTTTCACTCCTTTCGTCCGTCGCATTTGGAGCAGGCGCGCTCGCGGCGACTCCGGCCTTTCCGGGCGCGGAGGGCGCGGCGATGTTTACGAGCGGCGGACGGGGAGGAAACGTGATTGCCGTGACGAATTTGAACGACAGCGGCCCTGGGAGTCTGCGCGCCGCAGTGGAGGCGAAAGGTTCGCGGATTGTGGTTTTCCGGGTCGCCGGAACGATCCCGCTCGCGAGTCCACTGCGGATTTCTCACGGGAACATCACCATCGCCGGCCAGTCTGCCCCTGGCGGCGGGATTTGCCTGCGGAACTACGGCCTCGATTTCAGTAGGGCGAGAAACGTCATCGTCCGCTATCTGCGCGTGCGGCCCGGCGACGGCGCGCGCGAAGAACTCGACGCGATTCGCGGGTCGGATTGTCAGGACGTGATCGTCGATCACTGTTCGGCGAGCTGGAGCGTGGACGAGACCGTATCCATCTACAAAGCGCGGCGCATCACTGTGCAGTGGTGCATCATCAGCGAGAGCCTTTTCAAATCGGCGCACAAAAAAGGCGAGCACGGATTCGGCGGCATCTGGGGAGGCACGGAGGCGTCGTGGCACCACAATTTGATCGCCCATCACACCAGCCGGAACCCAAGGATTGCAAAGGGCGAGCGGTCGCTCGATATCCGCAACAACTTCATCTTCAACTGGGGCTACAATACGATTTACGGTGGAGAAGGCTCCGAGGTGAACGTCATCGGCAACTACTTCCTGCCCGGCCCGGCGACGCGCCGCGATTGCGAGGCTCGGATCGTTGATGCCTCCGGCAAAAAGAGCGAGTGGTTCGTGCACAGCAACGTGATCGCGGGATTCCCAAAGTTCGACCGCAACAATTGGGATGCGGTCTTTTCGCCGTGGAGCGAAGACCGAAAGAAAGTCCGCTCGGGCCGACGCTTTGACTGCGCGCCCGTGCGGCTGGACGATGCGCGGGTGGCCGCAGATCGCGTGCTGGAATCTGCTGGTGCAACATTGCCCGAGCGCGACAGCGTGGACCGGCGGATCGTCGCGGAGGCATCGTCGGGCAAGGCAAAGAATGGCAAAAGTTTCGACGGCGGGAAAAACGGAATCATTGATCATCCCGAACAAGTCGGCGGGTGGCCATTGCTTCGCCCCGCGACAGCTCCCCGCGACAGCGACAGCGACGGAATGCCCGATGCATGGGAAAACCGATGGAAGCTAGACCCTGCCGACCCGGAGGACGGAAAGCGCGACTCGGATGGCGACGGCT
>JBJXEZ010000255.1:0-4125 GCA_046153695.1 Saprospiraceae bacterium | reverse complement strand
CAGAATGCCTGTCGTGGCGTTTTGGAAATAGGCGAAGCCGGGTTTGGCGACACCGAAAAACAGGTATGGGCCACCACCAGGCAGATTTTCAAATAAATATTTGCCGTTTGCGTCGGTGCGGGCTTCCCAAAACCAGGAGGTATCAGCATTGAACAACGTGACGCGGGCATTGGCAACGGAGGCGCCGACGGGGTTGGTGATAGTGCCGGTGAGGGTTTGGGCGGAGATGGCGTGGGTGGTCAAGAGGGCGAGGAGCGGGAGGTAGCGCATGGTAGTGATTTTAAAATACTAGAAGGACGATGGTGTTTGAAGTTCAATTTTTTTCGCGTCGAAAATGCTACAGAACCTACCGCACCACAATTTCGCGTGACATCTCCCCTTGCGCTGTTTTTATTTTCAAAAAATAAATGCCCGGCGGGCTATTGCCCGTCGGCACGAGGGCTTCACGCCCGGCGGCTTTTTTTTCAAATATTTTTTTCCCAAAAAAATCGAACAGGGAAATCTCTCGCATCTCTTCGGCTTCGCTTTTGACCCAAAAGCCGCCCGCCTGAACGGAGGGGTTGGGAAATACTGAAATGCCCCATGCAGCTGTCGGTTCATCGGTCAGGCTGATCAGGGTCAGCCGCCCTTGCCGGTACAGCACTTGTTCGGCAGAGGCATCCACATAAATCAGGTGGAAAACCCTGTCGCGGAATGCCAACGAGGGGAATTGAAGTATCTGGTCCGGCGCAGCGAAGCGAGTGCTTTGGTCAGTCAGGTTTGCCGTGCCTTTTGTGGAAAAATGGAACACGAGTTCTTTCGCCTTTTCCAAAAAAACAACCCCAACCGTGTCGCCAATAGCGGCCACGTCTGCTTGGCTTTGAGCGGCTTGAGGCCCCAAGGGCGTGGGGAAGCCGAACTGTTGCCCGACCTGCATCGTACCGGCATGGAGTGTGCTGAGATAGACACGACCTGTGCCGCTCGCTGCGCTCATCCATACCGTAATGAGGCTGTCGCCCGAACGCGCCATATGCGGCCCAGCGATGGGGCAAAAGTTGAGTTCCCAGTCCGTATTGTCCACATCGGTGGCCGTGTCGAACGTGGCCGCCAAATCGGTGGAGCGGCTCACCCAGATGTCGCGGAGGTTTTGGTTGTTGTTGCGGAACAGCAGCCAAACAGAATCGCCTGAAGCCAACAGGTCGGAAGTGCAGCACTCGCAGACTGCTCCACCGGGTGCGGGGGCGTTGGCCGTAGCGGGTTCATTGAAGGAGAGGCCGTCGTCTGTGGAGCTACGTACGTGGTATGTCACTCCGTTTTTGTGGTGGATGTAACTGACCACCGGGTTGCCCGTGCCGTCCACCACTACCGACGAGAAGGTAGCATAGCCGCCCGAAACAGGGCCTTGCACCGTGGTGGGCGGGCCAAACGTGAGGCCGCCATCCTCCGAGCGCACTAAAAAGATGCCCTCTTGGATTTGTTCAAACACGACGAATACTTGGCTGTCGGACACTGCCACATCGTAGCCCCCGAAACCGTATAGGCTCGGCACCGCAGGATCTTGCACCACGCCCACGGGTGCACTGAACGCGCCGTTTTCAAAGCGGGAGCACCAGATTTGGGAGGAGTTGCCGCTCGTTCCCCATGTTACCAATGGCGTTCCGTCGGGCAGCAGGGCGATGCGGGGCGCGGTGACGGGCAGTGACGAGGAAACAACCACGATTGAGTCCGCCCACTGCACAGTGGTTTGCGCCGGGAGAGAAAGGTACGAAAGGGCGAAAACGAGGTATAACAGGATGTTCGGCAATGTGGCGTATGACTTCATTTTCTAATCAGTTTATGAAACATCGGTGAAGTAACTAAAAACAACGAAAAACCCGAACAAATGGTCAGCAAACCCAGCACCGAAAATGCCCGCAACAGCCAGTTACCGATATGGTCACGACTTTCGTAATCCATGACGTGCAGCATCCAGAGCAAGTCGAACCAGCGCCATTTTTCGTTGCGAAACTTTTCCACCGTGCCCAATTCGGCGGCGACGTACAAGACGGTTTTGGAAGGATGTTCGAACGTGACAGCCCAGGCGGGCAGGGCATTCTCCCGGTACTCGTGATCGGGAGGGATTTCATCGAGGTACACCGCCGATTGCAAAGCCGGTGTGCCGTTGAATTGCCGGGTTGCGACTTCCACCGCTTCCTCTTTCGACAGGGCCTGGCGCAGGGCGCCGGTTTCGGCATCGGCCAGCCGCACTTTTCTTGGATGCCGGCGCCGGACATTTTTTTCAATAAATACCACTTGCCAGCACACCGCGTCCAGCACCGGGACCAAGCGCAGGCTAAGGATGCTGTCTGGGCTTTCGCCCGCAGCCCGCAGGTTCTGCACGACCACCGAGGGTGATACCCAGCTCGCTGTATCCGGCACAAGCAGCGGCACCTGTCGGTGCTGGTAGTCGCCGTGTATCTCGTCCATATCCGACCAACTGAAATATAGCCCCCCGACCGTCCAGAGCAAAAATTGAATTCCGATGGTCACACCCATGTAGCGGTGCAATCGGCGGAGGTAGTACTGGCGGGTGTGGCGCATAAAAAGCACAGGTTTACAGTTTCAGAAAAGAAGCATGACCGATTGTCGCCCCACTCTCATCACGCAAAAGCAGCCGATAAACGCCCGCTTCCAGGCCTGCTACCGTCAATTTATTTTGCGTAAGGTTCGTAATGCACACTAACCGCCCAGTTGCCGACCAGATTTCGGCTTGGTGAATCATTTGCCCGCTGTTGGCGCCTTCGAGGGCGAAGTACACCGCTTCGGAAGCGGGATTCGGCCACAGTCGCAGCCGACTGCCCGCAGCGGGGTCTTGCACACCCAAAATAATGGAATCGGGCACGAGATGAACCGTCAGCGTGTAGGTGTCGTCGCCGCTCAGCGCGTGGTTGTGGTTGGCGGCCAGCCCTGCGAGATACAGGGTGATATTGCCCACGTTGGTCGCCGGGGCTTTCCAGTGGAAGGTCCACGAAAGGCTGTCGGGCGGGACAGCATCGGCGCCGCAGGGCGTGTGCGACACATATTTGCGCGGGCCGTCGTTGAAAGTCCGGGTACGCACCGTGTCGTCAATCGTAAATGTGCCGATGGTCGTGTTGCCCGCGTCTTTCAGCGCCAGCCCCACGAAACCAAATTTATCGCGCCCGGCTTGTCGAAGCGTGACGCTAGCATCGAACGTCTCGCCGGGGGTGTACAGCAACGTGGTGTCACTGAGCGTCAGGGTAAGGCTGCCGGGGCCGGTATTGGCCATACCACCGTGGCAGCCGGCACAACTGGTTTCTCCCGGAGCGCCGGTATGGCCGCCCACTACGGGTGAATCGCAGGGGCCGGCAGTAGGCGAGGTGAAATTCGCCAACGCAAGGAGACCGGTTAGGAGCGACAAGGACAAGAGTGTGTATCGCGTCATGATTTTTTCTTCATTTTTTACATGATTGATGGGTGTTGCCGAATTCGCATAAAGTGACATGGTACAGCCAATTGCACTCAATTTAGCAACAAAAGCACACGCTCCGTGCGACTGCCCTTTTCGCCGGCGATTTGCACAAAATAATACCCTGCCGATTGCCCGGATAAGTCAACGCGCACCGACGACCTGCCGGCTAATGATTCGTCTTTCAGCACTTGCCCCAATGTGTTCATGACACGCAGCCGGTAGTTTGTCTCATAATTATTCACTCCCAATCGGACCTCGAAAGCCTCGTCGGTCGGGTTGGGCGATACCGAAAACGCCGGTCCGTTGCCCGGTTCGTTTGCCGCCACCGTGAACGGGGTGTTGTCTAATTGATAGACTGTGTTTTGCGTGGTGTTCACGTACCAGATTTTTCCGTCAGGCCCAATTTCAATGCCCATGATGCCGCCGGGACCGGTATCGAATCGGCCCAGTTCCACGCCTTTGTCGCCGCTACGGTCGTAAAAGATGATTTCACCGGTTCCGTAGTCCGACACCAACAGATAATCGCCGATGACAGCGATGCCGCTCGGTTTGTCAAGGCTATCAATGTACACCGACCAGTCCGCGCCGGTCACGGCTTTGTATTCGTGCAAAGGCTCGGCGTATGGCGTCAGGTCGTTAGTTGGCGTGCCGGAGTGGATATCCAGGCGAAGTACCCG
>JBJXEZ010000356.1:0-6841 GCA_046153695.1 Saprospiraceae bacterium | reverse complement strand
TGCCCGACTCGGGTGAAGTTGACGTGCAAAACCTGCTGCCCGGGTTTTATACCGTGCAGGTTTTCGTCGGCAATCAGGTCTTTTCCGGGCGGTTTGTCCGCAACGCCGATCATTAACTTAAGTGCCGAGACAGCATTAATTGATAACTGAAACTCGGTCTTTTAAGGCAATACTTCGTTATTTTTTTCAACCGTAGCGCTGCTATGCTTTCAAAAAAATGCCTTGTCTTGCCTCAAAACCCCTTCGCTTCATTTTATCAATTAATGCTGCCTCGGCATTTACTATGAAAAAAAACACATTCGCCCGGTTTGTTGGCGCATTATTGAACGGGCTGGCAGTCGTAGCGCCGAGGCCAGCAGGGCGACTTGCTTTTTTCCTTTTCGGTTTTCCGAAGCGCAAGAAGTACAAAGAAAAAGAGGCCGAGTTTATGCGCAAGGCCGAAACACGGTTCGAGCGGATCGGAGCTAATGAAATCGCCATTTATCGCTGGGGCACCAGCGGCCCAATTGCGCTGCTGGCTCACGGTTGGGAAAGCAACGCCGGGCGCTGGCGCAAGGTCGCCACGGGTTTACTTCGGGCTGGCTACCAGGTAGTGGCTGTGGACGCACCCGCGCACGGGCGCTCGTCGGGGCGGCATTTTACCATGCTCCGCTACGCCGGGGTGCTGCAATCGGTGCTGCAAACGCAAGGGCCGGTAGACGTATTGATTGGCCATTCGGTGGGCGCTGCGGCCTGTGTGTGGGCACTGGGCCAGGCCGACCCGACTTTGCGGCCCAAACGGGCGGTGGTGCTCGCGTCATTTGCCTCCATCGGGTACATCATGGACAACACCCGGCAATTTGTTGGCGCGAGCGACCGGCTCATGTCGGCTATTGATGACCATGTTGAGCAGGTGTACGGTCACCGCATTGCCTACTATGATTTGACCGAAACAGCCCGGAATCTGGCTGATGTGCAGGCCCTACTTATCCACGATCGGGGCGACCAGGTGACGCATTTCGCTCAGGGGGAAAGCCTGCATGCATCATGGCCGGGAGCGCGGTTTTGGGCTACAGAAGGCTATGGTCACGGGCTTACAGCCCCGGAAATAGTAGCAGGGGTACTGGCGTGGGCGGGAAAGGCTGGTTAGAAGGTTACTTTGCGGTAAATCTCCTCCAGCGCCACAGGCTGGCCGTTTACCAAAAAAGCGTCTTCCGGGCGGGAATAGTCGGTGTTGATCCAGTGCGGGCCGTTGTCCGTGCGTTCGTACACGGTGGCGAACATCTTGGTGCTTTCCAAAAAAATGATCTGGCGAAGCGAGGGTATTTGTTTGTAGTGCGGCAGTTTTTCGGCGTAGTCGTAGTCGCGTGTGGTTTTGGACAGAACTTCAACAATGACGAGCGGGGTTGTTTCGGCGTTCATACCCGGCTGGTATTCGAACAGTTGAGCGGGTTCCAGCACTACCGAGCAATCGGGGTTGTGTACGGCACGAAAATCATGGGCGTACACCGGGCGGTTGGGATCATGAACAGCGAAATGCTGTGCACTGAAAATTGTGCGCATCAAAAACATAATCTCGGAGACGATTTTGCTGTGCGGGTTGGTTTCGTAACTCATGGCTATAATTTCTTCATTGGAATAATCCGCTTTATACTGAGCATCCTGTAGCACGGCCCAGTACTCGGAAAAGGAAGCCGGGAAACGCACGATCTCGCCCCCGCCGATCTCGATCAATTCTTCGTGGGTCAATGGAAATTTCGTTGCTATGGCGCTCATAACGGTGGTTTTTTTTTGCAAAGTTACTGTTCAGTCTCCAAATCCTTGAAGTACCGGATGGCTTTCATTTTCAGTAGCCGTTCCTGTTCGACCGCTGGCAGCGGAGTCAGTTCGCGTGTCTGCCGCCAGTGGGGCCAGCCGTCGGCATCACGCCCTACGAATTCGTAGTACTCCTCGTAAGCCAGTAGGCGGCACACAGCGATGTGCATGAGGTCTTGTTTTTCCTCTTTGGTGAAGCCTTTTTTCCAGCGGCCCAGTTCCTGGATGCCGATGAGAAAAAGCACCATATTGAGATCGGGCAGGGTTTCGCGCTGCATGGCGGCCTGCACCTGGTGCTGCACATGCAGCCATTCGAAATCGAGTTCCCAGTTTTCCATTGTCGTATTCTGGCCGCAAAAATGCCGAAAAAAGCCGAATCTAATTTCAAAATGCCGAAATGCCGTGCATTGGCAGTACAGGCGGGCGGGCGTGTCCATAGTCCATCTACTTTTGAAAGAAAATTCAATCGCGTTCACCTTCAAATCAACTTTCCCATGAAAAAAAACGTACTTACCCTGCTTTTTGCCCTTGGTGCCGCCGTGTGCGGCCATGCTCAGTACCTGCCTTCCCTACTGCCAGTTCAGCCGTTGGTTTGCCCGTATTCTCCTGGCACGCTGGTTTTTCAGCCGGAGGCGTGGCACATTTACCAGACTACCGACGGCCATTGGAATGGCCCGGTGGACTCTGCCCGGTGTATCAGCGCCACGACCCTGCCATTCAACCTGGGTATCGAGATTGATCTGAAACAGGTCAATCCCACCGAGCCGTTGTTCCTCCGGGCACGTCTCGACTCGTTTCCACCCTTCACGGCCTTCGATGTCGATTTTTTGTACAACGCCAAATCCAGCGCCCGAATAGTGCCCGGCACATTACCCTTGATACGCACCACCGCTGACTGCCCCGACGACCTGTGCACGGGCATCATCCTTGGCATCGCCATCCCCGATGCAAACGGCCAGCCGGGCGCAGCAACCCGCTTTCACACCGCTTTGGCTGACGTTTATCCGACGTTTCCGAACAGTTTCAAAGGTATTGATGCCGGGGCCTGCTTTCCTACCGAGCGCTTCCCCGACCAGCGTTTGCGGGAATACATCCTGAAGTTCACGTTCGCCGACACCGTTTCACTGGATAATGCGCAATTGCAGGTTTTTTTTGCAGATGTTGAACCCGATCCGTGGGGGCCGCAAGAGGTGGCGTATATAACCGATGTACTGGCAACATCGAACCCATTCCCCATTGATGCGGCTGCAAGCGGCTTTGGGTCCCATTTTCTGGGTCTGTACACCGCACCAACATACCCCGGACCGCAAACCCACTCGTACATCGAGGCCCTACCCGTGCCGAACACAACAGTGCCGCAAAATATCACCCTGACTGTGGAAGACCACCAGACACTCGAAATGCAACCATTTGCGCAGTTTCGGGGCGGTTTGGTATCAGGCAGCAGCACCCAGCGGCACCAGCTTACGCTGCAAAATAATGGCGGCGATCTGTGTATGAATTTCGTAGACCTTATCTTCGACAACGGCGATGCGCTCCACCATTCTGGCGGACAAATCACCATGAACAATACTTTTTCGTGCATGCAATTCAAGCACGGCAGCGAGTTCCGTGTAAAGGAGGGGGCCAGTCTGCACTACGGCAACAACGGCGCGGGCATGCTTGTCATCTGTGCCAACAGTACCATTGCGCTGGAGCGCAATGCCACGCTCGTGGTAGATGCCCTGTTTCAGATCAGCGAGTGCGACGAAAACCTGCCGCCGAACGATATTGTCATGGACTTGCCGCCCGGATCGCGGTTGGTCTTCACCGAAAATGCCTGGTTGACCAACCGTTTTTCCAAGGATAAAAAAATGCACCTGAACGTGCGCATGCTCGGTGGCACGCTTGATGATGCCGCACTACCCGCCGACGCCCGCGCTCTCATCCGGCGCATCTATCCCGAACCGGCGCCCAATTGGGCCGACAACGTGCTGGTGTGGCCCAACCCGTTCACTGAAAGCCCGACGATTCAGTATCTCGCAGGCTCCGATGAACAAGTCCGACTCCGTTGGATGGATACAAAAGGGCGAATGTTGCTTGAGGAAACACGCTACGCTTCAAAAGGATTGAACACTTGGAAACCGCTGGTACCGCAACAAAACGAGAGCGGTCTGTACTTTTTGGAAATCAGTGCTCCGGGCGGAAGGACGATACGGAAATTAGTACGGACGGATTGAAGAAGGAGATTCCCCTACCAGCACACAGTGACACAGTACCGCTCCGTGTTTTGAGGGCATCTGTGAAACTGTGTGCTTATGGAGGGAAAGTACTACTTCACATCTTCAGCCTTTTTGCCTGCTGCTTTCACGATCATGAACAGTACCGTGCCCACGATGACAAAATTCACAACGGCATTGATGAAATTGCCAACCTTGATGTTTCCGATCATTACGTCGGAAAAGTCCGGATTGCCGGTTATCATGCCGAGGATGGGCGAGAGAATGTCGTTCACCAACGAGTCAATTATTTTGCTGAAAGCGGTGGCAATAATGACAGCCACGGCCAAAGCGAGCACGTCGCCACGGAGCAAAAATGCTTTAAGTTCTTGAATCATACGAATTTCGTTTTGTTGAAAAAATAGAAACAGTGTTGTGAAAAACGGTGAGGCAAAAGTAGAAAAATGAAACACACTGGTGTTTTTTCCCAAAAAAAATATTGGACAGTTCGCTGTGTTCAATCAAAAACTGCGAGATACCGTGACATTTTTTCTTATTTCACCCAGAACAAATCTGCCGCAATGCCGTCGGCCAGCAGTTTACCAGCGCGGGTGAGCCGCACGCGGGTTCCGTCCTGCATGGCGGTACCGTTTTGCAAAAATTGTTGAATCTCCGTTTGGAAAAAACCTGCGAATGGCTCCCCAAAGGCCTCTATCCGCGCCTTTTCGCAGCCCCACTGGGTGCGCAGCCCGGTCATGACGTACTCGTTGTAGCGTTGGGCAGTAGTCAGCACTTCGCGTTCGGACGGGACGCGACCATCCTCTACGGCATGTACGTACTGCGCGTTATTGGCCACATTCCACTGCCGGCACTGCCCGTCGAACGAATGCGCTGACGGCCCTATGCCGAGGTACGGTTCGCCGCTCCAGTAGCTGCTGTTGTGGCGGGAGTAGCGGCCCGGCAAAGCGAAGTTGGAAATTTCGTAATGCTCGTACCCGTATTTCTCCGTCTCGTCTTGCAGGTGCAAAAACTGACGAGCTGCTCGATCTTCGTCCACGGGCGAGGCGCTTCCCTTTTGCACAAAATGAGCCAGTGCCGTGCCCTCTTCCACCGTTAGGCAATAGCACGACAGGTGCGGAATGCCCTCTGCCAGGGCAATATGCACGTTTTCGGCCCAGTTGGTGTCGGGCGTGGTAGGGGCACCGTAGATCAGGTCAATTGTCAGGTCGTGAAAACCCGCAGTAGCGGCGGCCTGCAGGCATTGACGGGCGTGAACGGCGTTGTGGGCGCGGTTCATCCAGCGCAAATCTTCGTCGAAGAACGATTGGATACCGATACTCAGGCGGTTCACCGGAGTATAATCGCGCAGGTCGCGCAGTTTCTCGGTCGTCAGGTCATCGGGGTTGGCTTCGAGGGTAATTTCGGCATCGGGGGCGAGGCCGAGCAGGGTATTTATTTTTTCAAAAATATGCACCATTTCGGTGGTATCCAGCAACGAGGGGGTGCCGCCACCGAAATAGATGGAGGTCAGCGGCGCGCCGCCGAGGTAATCGCGCTGGAGGTCCAGTTCGAGCAGCAGGGCTTTTACGAGCGCTGGTTTGCTGCGCAACGAGGTCGAAAAATGGAAGTTGCAGTAGTGGCAAGCCTGTTTGCAAAACGGGATGTGGAGGTAAAGTCCGGGCATGGGTCAGGCGATCGGCTTGATTTTTTCGAGCAGGCCAGTAAACACCGGCTCCAGGCGATCGAATCCGGGCCGGTCGAGCGGCATGTTTCCGTACCAGATGCGCTCAAATGTGCGCGTAGCCTGCTGAAACGCCCGTTCCTGCGCGTGCGCGTGCATCTCGCGCAGGTAGTCGCGGTTGGTTTTGTCTGTCGCCCAAAGGATTGCCCCCGATTCCGACAGGGATTTGATGACCTGGAGGTAGCGCACGCGCAGGGACTGCGGGTAGTCGCCCCGTGCCAGCGCCTCGCGCAGGAACCGGTCGAGGTCGGTCTCGTGCAGGTAAGTATCCAGGTTTTCTTCTGTGATCTCGGCCCCGTCGTGGGCTATGCGGCGGTTGCGCGGCTCTTGCAGCATTCGGTGAATACCGTAGGCGATGGCCAGTACGGCCAAAATAATGACGAGCGCCTGTACAATCCCGCCCAGAAAATCGAGGTTGAACCCTTCGAACGGATTGTCCACGGGTTTCGGCGGCTCTTTTTTGGGCGGCGGCTGGTCTTTGCTGTAATCAAGATCGGTCGTGGCTCTTTTCCACTGCGTTTCCGAAACGGGGCGTTGTTTTACGCCCTCCCCCTGCGCATATGCAGTGGTGGCTAAAACAAAACAGGAGAAAAAGATCAGCAACCAGCGCATGGTAAAGGGGGCGTTTTTTGCGCTACAAACCTCGGTAATTGTTGCCGGAACTCGGTTGAAAAAAATTGGGGAAGCGGTTTTATTCGATATGCAAGCACCTGCTGAAACGCAGGAAGGGTTTGTATCGCCAAGTCCTGGCCATACAAACCCTTCCCACGCACACTGCTCCCGCACTCACCGCTCCAACACAAACCGCGCCGCCGACCGCACGCCACCGGTCACGGGCTGCGCTGTCAGGTAGTACAACCCGTTAGCCAGCCCGTCGGGCAAATGCAGGACAATCCGCCTGTTCTCCGCCGTAAAACGCCCATCCAGTACCAACTGGCCTTGGGCGTTCAGCACCGAAACCAGCACGGGTTGTTCAGCAACTAAAGCCCCAGGCAGGTCAACGAACAACAACCCGGTCGTCGGGTTGGGCCGCAGCAGCAAGGCAGATTCGGCGGTTTGCCCGCCCCGGCTTTGCACCACCTCTATCACGGGCAGGTTGGTCGAGGGC
>JBJXEZ010000250.1:0-8903 GCA_046153695.1 Saprospiraceae bacterium | reverse complement strand
GCGGGCTTACAACCCGTACCGGTCCAACAGATACACCAGCGCCGCCATGCTCGCTGCACCCAGTTCGAGTTCCCGTTTGTTGACGGCCTCGAATACGTCGGCTGCCGTGTGGTGGTAGTCGAAGTAGCGTTGCGAGTCCGGCGCAAAACCACTGAGCAGGCCCTTTTGCCCTTTTAGCGGGCCAATATCGGCGCCGCCACCACCCCGAAATAATTTCAGGCCATACGGTTCGAGCAAATCCTGGTGGGCTGCTACTTTTTCAAAAAAACGATCCAGAACAGTATCGTCGGCATCGAAACCAAACCCGCGTGGCGTGAAACCGCCAGCATCGCTCTCGATGGCGCAAAGATGAAACTCGCCTTTGCGGTCGGCCTCTCGGGCATACTCACGTCCGCCGCGCAGGCCATTTTCTTCGTTCATAAACAACACACAACGGACGGTATGACGGGGCTTGTAGCCCATTTGTTTGAAATAACGCAGCACATCCATGCTCTGGGTACAGCCCGCACCGTCGTCGTGTGCACCGTGGCCCACGTCCCAGCTGTCGAGGTGACCGCCCACAAGCAGGATACTGTCGGGATATTCCGAGCCCCTGATTTCGCCGATTACGTTGTAAGAAAGTACATCGGGAAGCGTGCGGCAGTTCAGTGTCATAGACACCCGTGCCGGAGTGGTTTCGCTGCGCAAAAAAGTGCTCAGGCGTTCGGCAGCATTGGTGCTGATCGCCACGGCGGGAATGAGCGTAACAGTCGAATCATAGCGCAGGCTGCCGGTGTGCGGAAAGTCGTCGAGCCTAAAGCCCATGGAGCGAACGAGTACGCCCACGGCCCCGTATCTGGCGGCCCGCGACGGGCCTTGGGCACGCTGGTCCACCGCGCCACCGTAGGCTTCAAATGTGCGGATCTTGGTCGGGTCCATCGGCCGGTTGAAAAAAACAATCTTTCCTCGAAGGCGTGCTTCGCCGAGCGAATCCAGTTCCTGCCAGGAGCACACTTCTACCACATCGCCAGTGACGGCCTTGCCCTCTGTCCCGACAGACCCGCCAAGGGCAAGGGCATCAAGCCGGAATCCGCCGCGCTTTTTGTTGCTGAGTACCTGAACCTGCTCCGGCTCGCCGCGCTCCCAGTGGGGCACCATTACCGGCTGGAGCCACACCGAGTCGAGGCCTACGGTATCAAGGGCAGCCGTGCTCCATTTTACGGCTTTTTCAGCGCCTATGCTGCCACTCAGGCGGTGACCTACGTCGAAACAGAGGTTCCGCAGCCACGGGTAGCAACGCCCGTCGGTCAGGGCTTGATCGTATATTTTTCGAATAAATGCGGCATCCGCTGCTTGATCGGGTGTTTGGGCCGGAAGAGCCGTGTAGCGTGTAGCAAGTACAATAAGGAATATGACGCTAAGCAGCGGCCTTGACGAATTTGTTAAAATATTTGCCATAAAAACGGTTAAATAAGATTAGGTATAATTGATTGTAGTTGTATTTATTAGTTGAATAATAACAGTATGCATAGTTTTGTATTTCAAACAAGACGCTACTACCAAACTATTCAATATTTGTACAATTTTCCCGTCGCGGGATTTTAAGTTGGTTGCTTTTTTGTAAAAAGGCAAAAAAAATTCCCACTGTTCACGTAAAAATTACACAAAGGGTTTCTACCTTTGTTCTTCCAAAAACAAAGAGAGCGAGACAAATTTGGTTTTATTTGGTTAGGGCAGAGGTAGTGCTGTGGTGGCACTGCCTCTTTTTTTGTTTCAACTTGTAAAAGAGCACGCTCTTAATCCAGACCAAGAAAGCGTCAAGTATCGGAAATTTTCCAAACAGGCAGTTTTTTTCCTTTTAGTACCGATGAAATATTAACCTCCCAATTAGCCCTTCCAAATCGGGAGGTTAATATTTCATCGGTACTTAGGGCCAACAAACATACCGACAAAACTTGAATTCGGGCATGCCATCGTCTGCTCCGTCGAAACCCGCTCTCGTCCTCCCCTCCCTGCTTACCTTTGCTGCCCTACCAACCACCTCCGTTTTTTATGAAAAAAACTGCTCTGCTCGGCCTTGTCCTGCTCTGCCTCTCGTATTGGGCCAATGCCCAAAAAAACCTGACTATGGCTGATGCCATAATGAAGGGAAGAACTGCCCTCGCACCCGCCAACTTGCGCCAGCTCCAGTGGATTCCCGGCACCAGCCAGTTTGTGTATGTGGCCAACAACAAACTCGTGCGCGTCAACGCCGCCGACCTCGCAACCGATACCCTCGACCTGCTGCCAGGCATAAACGCCGGTTTGGAAAAATCTGGCTCGGAAACGCTCAAGACCTTTCCTGCCATCACATGGACAGACGATAAAAACATCTGGTTTCACACCAAGACCGACATTTTCGCTTATAGCCTGGATGGCGCGCTGACGCGCAAAAACTGGTTTCCCGCAGATGCAGCCAACCTCGACATCCACGACAAAACCCACAAAGCCGCTTACACCCGCGACAAAGGCCTGTGGGTCAACATCGGCGGAAAAGACCTCGGTGTGGCCAAAAGCGAACTAGACGGCATCGTGTACGGCGAGAGCGTACACCGCCAGGAGTTTGGTATCAACAAGGGCACGTTCTGGAGTGCGTCGGGCCGATACCTCGCGTATTACCGCATGGACGAAACCATGGTGACCCAGTACCCCATCTATGTGTTGGACTCTATGCCCGCACAAGCACGCAATGTGCGCTACCCGTACGCGGGCGCCGCCAGCCACCACGTCACAGTCGGCGTTTACGATACCCAGTCCGGTCAAAATTGGTACATCAAGACCGGCGAACCAGCCGAGCAGTACCTGACCAATATCGCCTGGACACCCGACGACAAGTATGTACTCATCGCCGTGGTTAATCGCGGCCAAAATCGGATGTGGCTCAACCAGTACGATGCTGCCACAGGCGATTTTGTAAAAACCCTGTTTGAGGAGTCCAGCGAAAAATGGGTGGAGCCGGAAAACCCGCCCGTGTTCGTGCCCGGCTCCAACACCGACTTTTTGTGGCAAAGCGAGCGCAACGGTTTCAACCACCTGTACCTGTTCAACCTGTCGGGCAAGATGCTCCGCCAGATCAGCTCGGGCAACGCCCCGGTGACGCGCTTCATCGGTTTTTCCAAGGACGGCAAGCGGTGTTTTTACCAAATGGCCGACGAAACCGGCATGAACCGCAACTGCCTCGTGGCCGAGATGTCCTCCAACGTGGGCCAGACCTGGGCAAACGGCACCGAGCCGGGCACCCACAACGTACTCGTCAACTCTACCGGCGAGTGGGCGCTCGACATTTTTTCCAATGCCGAGACCCCACGCAACGTGTTCGCTTACCCGGTGAAAAAAAATGCCGAGCGTAAACTCGTGTTCAGCGCTCAAAATCCAGTGGCAGACTATACCTTCGGCCAAACCCGCCTGATCACCATCCCCTCGCCCGGCGGCCCGGCGCTAAACGCCCGAATGATTCTGCCCGCCAACTTCGATCCCGCCCGGAAATACCCCGTGCTCGTGTACCTGTACAACGGCCCGCATGTGCAATTGGTGACCAATTCCTGGCTCAACGCCGCCGAACTGTGGATGCACCGCATGGCTCAGCAGGGTTATGTCGTGTTCACAGTAGATGGACGCGGCTCGGCCAATCGAGGTTTTGCTTTCGAGAGTGCCCTGCACCGCCGCATGGGTGACGCGGAAGTGGAAGACCAACTTGCAGGTGCTCGTTACCTGAAAAGCCAATCATTCGTGGACAGCACGCGTATGGGCGTGTTCGGCTGGAGCTACGGCGGGTTTATGACCACCTCCCTCATGTCGCGCCCCGAAGCAGCAGGCACCTTCTCCTGCGCGGTGGCTGGCGGCCCGGTCATTGACTGGCGCATGTACGAGATCATGTACACCGAGCGCTACATGGACACACCGCAGGAAAACCCCGAAGGCTATGAGCGCAGCAGCATGTTCAACCACATCGACAACCTCAAAGGCCGCCTGTTGATGATCCACGGCTCGTCGGATGATGTGGTGCTATGGCAACATTCCCTGCGCTACATCCGCGAGTGCGTGAAAAAAGGCAAGCAGATTGACTACTTTGTTTACCCCGAACACGAGCACAACGTGCTGGGCCGCGACCGGGTACACCTGTTCGAAAAAATCGACCGGTTCTTCGAAGACAACCTGTTGAACCCGCCAATCAAGCGCCCGTAAGTACGATGTGCTAATTAAAAAATGTGCTAATGTGCTAATTAAAAAATGCGCCAGTATGCCCGTTTTCCGGTCAAAGACCTGGCGATTTGCAAACGCCAACTGCTCGCTTGGGCGGACGCGCACCCCGTGGCTGTTTACCTGGACAGCAACACATACCCCAACCAAACCCACCACACCTGGGAGTGCCTTGTGGCCGTGGGGGCCGCAGCCGTTTTACAAGCAAACAGTGGCCAGGGCTTTGCCGACCTGAAAAGGTTTTACGATGAAAAACAGGATTGGCTCTTCGGTTTTTTCGGCTACGACCTGAAAAACGAAGTGGAAAAACTCCGCTCCGACCACCCCGATGGCATAGGGCTGCCCGACCTGTTTTTTTTTCAGCCCGAAACAGTAGTTGGCATTCGAGGCGGGCATTACAAGGCGCCTGGCGTAGCCGAAGTGGAGATTTTCGCCCTTTCTGGCAAGCCCGAAAGCATCTGGCAGGCCATTCAAAATGCTCAACCAGCCGCAAGCCCCGAAACGCCAGTAGCATCCTTCGAACCGCGATTTAGTTTACCCGAATACCTGGCCACGGTGGAGGCCGTCCGGCAACACATCATCGCAGGCGACGTGTACGAAATGAACCTTTGCCAAGAGTTTTTTGCCGAAGGTACCCGGATCGAACCAGCAGAAGTTTTTGAACGGCTGAACGAACGGACGCGTGCGCCGTTTGCAGCCTATTTCCGGCTCAACCACCGCTACCTGATGTGCGCCAGTCCCGAGCGTTTTTTGCGTAAGGAAGGCCAACAGTTGGTCTCACAACCAATCAAGGGCACCCGCCGCCGCCACGCCGACCCTGCGGAAGATGAACTTGCCCGCGAAGATTTGCGCAACAGCGAAAAAGACCGCGCCGAAAACGTCATGATCGTGGACCTGGTGCGCAACGACCTCGCTCGCAACTGCCTGCCTGGCTCCGTCCTTGTGGACGAACTCTTTGGTATCTACTCCTTCCAGACCGTACACCAGATGATTTCCACGGTGTCGGGCACCCTGCAACCAGGCACGCATCCGGTGGAGGCCATTCGGGATGCATTTCCCATGGGCAGCATGACGGGTGCGCCAAAAGTGATGGCCATGCACCTGATTGAGCAATACGAGCAGACGCGACGCGGGCTGTACTCCGGGGCCCTGGGCTACTTCGCACCCGACGGCGATTTCGACTTCAATGTGGTGATCCGCAGCATCCTGTACAACGCCGAATCGAGCTACCTCTCCTGCCAGGTCGGTGGTGCCATTGTGTACGATTCCGTGCCGGAACAGGAGTACGAAGAGTGTATGGTTAAAGTCGGGGCACTACTAAGGAGTTTGGAAATGCCTGGACATCCATGATCGAACGTCGGAAAGGGCTTAAAAACCTTCCAAGATTGCAGCTTGATCACCGCGTACGAACCCGGTATGCCTGCCCCCGATGCGATGGCAATTACGGACTGGAAATGACCGCTTCCCACAAGACCTCCACCGGATGTGCCGCCACACGCCCTGTGCCATCCAGTATCTGGTGGCGGCAGCTCGTACCCGGCGCGGCCACTACCACATCGGCCTCCGCCTGCCGCACCGCCGGGAACAGCACCAATTCGCCGATGCGCATGCTCACGTCGTAGTGCTCGCGCTCGTAGCCGAATGACCCGGCCATACCGCAGCAGCCAGACGGGATGACCGATACGGTGTAGTTTTCCGGCAGCCCCAGTACCCACGCCGACGGATCGACACTGGCCAGCGCTTTTTGATGACAGTGGCCATGCAGCAGCACATGGCGTTTCTCTTTTGTAAACATCTCCGGCGTGATGTTGCCTTTTTGCGCTTCGCGAAACAAAAACTCCTCGATCAGCAGGGCATTGACACCAAGGTTTTTGGCTGTCTCCCGCATTTGTTCCGGCACCATTCGCGGGTACTCGTCGCGAAAACTTAGAATGGCCGACGGCTCCACGCCGAGCAGTGGCGTTGTGTCGGAAACGAGTTTTTGAAAAATCGTCACGTTGCGCACGGCCAGTTCACGTGCCCGGGGCAGCAAACCCTTGGAAATAGCCGCTCGCCCACTCTCCGGGTGCGCGGGCATGTCCACGCGATAGCCGAGGCGGGCCAATAGTTGGATAGCAGCCATACCTGCTGACGCATCGTTGTAGTCGGTAAACTCGTCGCAATAGAAATAAACACAGCCTTTTTCGGGGGTGGCTGGCTGCAATTTTGTCCGGTTTTTTTCAAACCACCGACGCAGCGAGGTACCGCTGATGGCGGGCAGGCTGCGCTCCGATGCCACACCGAGCACTCGTTTGAGCAGCGGTGCTACGGCGGGATTTTTTAGAAAAAAATTGGTCACAGCAGGCGCATACGCACCCAGCCGATTGATCATGCCGATGTTGCCGAATAGCCGTGCACGCCACGGAATTCCGTGGGTTTTGTAGTACTGGTGCAAAAATTCTGCCTTCATGCCCGACATATCCACGTTGGACGGGCATTCCGACGTACAACCTTTGCACGACAGGCACAGGTCCATCACCTCGTATAATTCCTGGTGGCTAAACGGGTTTGCTTTTTCACTTCGTGTCAGGAACTCGCGCAGGGCATTGGCGCGGGCACGGGTGCTGTCCTTTTCATCACGGGTGGCGCGGTAGCTGGGGCACATGGTTCCACCCGACAAGTCGAGCCGCCGGCAGTCGCCCGATCCGTTGCATTTTTCGGCAGCACGCAGTATGCCGTCGGGGAATTCAAGGATGGTGTCGAAGGGCTTGTCCTGCTGCTCTGGTTCGTAGCGCAGGGCGGTGTTCATCGCCGGTGCGTCGGTTATTTTACCGGGGTTGAAAATCCTGTTCGGGTCCCAGGTGTGCTTGATTCGGCGCAGCAGTTCGTAGTTTTTTTCGCCGATCATCAGCGGGATAAACTCGGCGCGTACACGTCCGTCGCCGTGCTCGCCGCTGAGCGAACCGCCGTATTTTTTCACTAACCGTGCCATTGCCTCGCCAATTTGGCGCAGCCGTGCGCGGTCTTCCTTTTTTTTCAAATTTAAGATGGGCCGCAAGTGCAGCTCCCCGTCGCCTGCGTGGGCGTAGTACACGGATTTTTGTCCAAAACCGGCCATCAGTTGCTCAAAATCGGCAATGTAAGCGGGCAGGTCGGTCACGGTCACGGCGGTGTCCTCGATGCAGGGTACGCCCTTGGCCGAGCCGGGCATATTGGACAACACGCCGAGGCCGGCGTTGCGCAATTCCCACACGCGCTTCGACTGTGGGGCAAGCACTATCGGATAAGCATAGCCAAATCCCCTGGCCTTCAGGTCGGCGATGAGCGCTGCAGCCTTCGATTCTGCTTCGGCGGGCGCGTTGCCCCGGAACTCGATCATCAGCACCGCCGCCGGGTCGCCCTCGATGAAAAAACTGTTTTTTGCCTGCTCGCGGTTAGCCTTGGCGCAGTCCAGAATGAGTTTGTCCATAAGCTCGCAGGCGGTGGGGCGGTGTTGCACGGCGGCCACCACGGCTTGCAGGCACTCCGTCATGCTGCCGAAATGCGTGCACAGGACCACATCGTGCGGATCGGGGAGCGGATCGAGGTGCAGGGTAATTTCGGTGGTGAATGCCAATGTGCCCTCCGAGCCGGTGAGCATAGTACAAAAGTTGAAATCCGGCCCGCCGGGACTGAACAGGTTGGAGCGCAACAGCAAGTCTACGGCATAGCCGGTGTTGCGGCGGTGTATTTCGGGTTTTGGAAACTGGGCTTTTATCTCGGCCTGCACCTCGGGGGGCAGGAGTTCGGCGCGTATGTGGCGGTACAGTTCGGCTTCAAGTCCTGTTCCCTGGCATTTTTTTTCAAAAGCCTCCGGCGACAACGCCTCGAAGCGGGCCACGGAGCCATCGCTGAGCACGGTGTCGAGGGCAAGCACATGGTCACGCGTGCTGCCGTACACGAGTGAGGTAGTGCCGCAAGAATTGTTGCCCACCATACCGCCGAGCATGCACCGGTTGGCGGTGGAGGTATTGGGCGAGAAAAAAAGGCCGTAGGGCTTGAGGAAGGCATTTAGTTCGTCGCGGATGACACCTGGTTGTACGCGCACCCAGCGTTCTTCGGCATTGATCTCCAAAATCCTGGTCATGTGCCGTGAAATGTCCACTACAATACCTGTGCCCACGCACTGGCCCGCCAGCGAGGTGCCGGCAGCCCGCGGGATGAGCGAGAGGTTGTGCTCGCGGGCGTGGCGAATAAGCGCAACTATGTCGTCGGTGTCTTTGGGAAATGATACGCCAAGGGGCAATTCGCGAAAGATGGATGCATCGGTGGCGTAGAGGCGGCGGTGCAGGGAGTCGGTGTGGATCATTTTTACCATTGATTCTCCTACTGTCCTCCGCCCAGGGTTGGCAGTTTTATCGATGTCGACAGTCGAATACCCTTCAGATCAACACCAGCCTCTACGGCACGCTTCACCGTTTGGACGGCTTTTATCGTATCGCCTTGTTGCAAGTGTGCATCCACGAGGATTTGCAGGGCATCTGTGTTTTTTGGATTTCGTTTAATCGCCTCTTTGGCCAGTGTTTCCGCTTTTTCTGCTTCGCCGAGGCGGAGGTTGGCGCTGGCTGCGTTGAGCAGTGATTTGGACGAAGTTTTTGAGGTTTTTTCCCACTTGTCGCGGCTGCGCTGGAGTGCAGAGATGCTGTCCTGCACCTGTTTTCGCTTGG
>JBJXEZ010000248.1:0-33512 GCA_046153695.1 Saprospiraceae bacterium | reverse complement strand
CGGGGATCACCTCTTCCCATTCCGAACAGAGCAGTTAAGCCCGCCAGCGCCGATGGTACTGCGACAGATGTCGCGGGAGAGTAGGTCGATGCCAACCCAATATACTCAGCCTCCGTTGCTTCCAAGCAGCGGAGGCTTTTTTGTTTGTTGACCGATCTTTTTTTTATGCAAAAACACCTTCTTGTAGCACCCGAAGTCCGCGCGGCCATAGCCGATAACCGCGCTGTGGTAGCACTCGAAAGCACCATCATTGCCCACGGCATGCCCTTTCCAAAAAACGTGGAAACCGCCCTCCGCGTGGAACAAACCGTACGGGCAGCAGGTGCAGTGCCAGCTACTTGCGCCGTCCTCGACGGCAAAATCAACGTTGGCCTCGGAGCCGACGACATTGAGCGTATCGGCAAAGCAGGTGCAACAATACCCAAAGCAAGCCGCAGAGACCTGCCTTTTCTGCTCAGTCAAGGGCTATGCGGCGCCACCACTGTAGCCTCCACTATGATCGCGGCCCACCTTGCCGGCATTCGGATTTTTGCCACTGGTGGCATTGGCGGGGTACACCGGGGCGCAACAAGCAGTATGGACATCTCTGCAGACCTTCAAGAACTGGCCATCACGCCCGTGGCAGTAGTGTGTGCCGGCGCGAAGAGTATCCTCGACCTCGGTCTCACCCTCGAATACCTGGAAACGCACGGGGTCCCTGTGCTCGGCTACCAAACCGATGAACTGCCCGCGTTTTACTCCCGACACAGCGGATTTGGAGTGGACTACCGGCTGGAAACTCCGGCGGAAATAGCCCGGCTGCTGCGCACAAAATGGGAACTGGACCCTCGCGGAGGTGTCGTAGTGGCCAATCCGGTACCCTCCGAATACGAACTTGACGCCTCCGGTATGGAGCAGGCTATAACTGCCGCCCTCGCCGAAGCCAACCGGCAGCAGATTAGGGGTAAAGCTATTTCACCTTTTTTGCTGGCCTGGATCGAACGGCTTACGAATGGGGATAGCCTCGATAGTAATGTTGAATTAGTGTGCAATAATGCCCGCTTAGCAGCGGAAATCGCACGTTGTCTGGTATACTAATCTATAGCAGCACCTCGCGCTCCCAGGTATCAGCAGGCAGCTGGTATAGCCGCCAAAACGTGGCTGCAATGATGTGGGGGTCGTATTGGGTGCCTGGCTGCACCATACCGCTGATGGTAACGGTCGACACCCGAATTCCGAGTGGAGCGCACTCGTCGGCAAGGCACAGGGCGAAGTTGCGCATACCCGCTTTTCCGATGCTGAGCGATACTAATTCAGACGGGGCCTGAAGCGCCGAACCACCGCCGGTAAAAAAAATGGTACCCGAGCCGCGTTTTTTCATGGCGGGTAAAAATGCCTGCACAGCAATCAATGCGCCTACGGTATTGACCTGAAAATCACTGTGCAACACCGAAAGCATCAATTCGGAGGGCGGAGCCGGGCTGTACGCACTGGCGTTGTAATGCAATACGTCCAGGTCGGGATGTTCTGCGGCGAGTCGGATCATCAAAGCTGAAAACGCGGCCTCGTCGGCTATGTCTACTGCAAAACCGCGGCTTTGGATATTATCAACGGCCAATTCGGTTTCGTATCGGCGCAATTTGTCAGCATCGCGGGCTATCATAAGCAGCTCAAAACCTGCGCTGCCAAACCGGCGGGCGACAGCCATTCCGACCCCGGGGCCGGTCCCTATGAGCAACAATTTCATGATTTTTTTTGCCCTCCTAAACGGTTCGTGAAACAATTGGTTCGCGCATGCTTTGTTATAAAAAAGTGCCACAGAAACTCCATGAGCCTCTGTGACACTTCACTATGCCCATGAGGGGGCTATACATCAATCCGGGCGTACTTGGCATTGGCCTCGATGAACGCCCGGCGTGGCGGCACCTCGTCGCCCATGAGCATGGCGAACATGCGGTCAGCCTCGGCGGCATCATCAATTGTGGCCTGCTTGAGTATGCGGGCGGTAGGGTCCATAGTGGTTTCCCAGAGCTGTTCTGCGTTCATTTCACCGAGACCCTTGTAACGCTGCACCTTTACAGAATCGTCATCTTCGCGGCCGCCGGAAAAATCAAGTTGGGCCGCTTTGCGGTCTTTGTCGTTCCAGCAATAGCGCTGGTTTTTACCTTTTCTCACCAAGTATAGCGGCGGTTGAGCGATGTAGACATGGCCCTTTTCGATCAGTTCGCGCATGTAGCGAAAGAAAAACGTGAGGATAAGCGTGGTGATGTGGCTGCCGTCTATGTCAGCGTCGCACATGATCACGATCTTGTGGTAACGCAATTTTTCGGTAAGCAGAATACGGTGGCCCTCATCGTTTTCGCCGACGGACACGCCGAGAGCGGTGAACATGTTTTTGATCTCCTCGTTCTCGTAAATTTTGTGCTCAAGGGCCTTTTCCACGTTCAGGATTTTGCCGCGCAGCGGCAGAATAGCCTGCGAGTGACGGTCGCGGCCCTGCTTGGCAGTTCCGCCAGCGGAATCGCCCTCGACGAGGAAAATTTCGCTTTCGGCTGGATTCCGGCTGGCGCAGTCGGCCAGTTTTCCGGGTAGGCCGCCGCCAGTGAGTGCGCCCTTGCGTTGCACCATTTCGCGGGCCTTGCGGGCGGCGTTGCGGGCAGTGGCGGCCAGCACCACCTTGTCAATGATGCGCCGGGCCTGAGACGGGTTTTCTTCGAGAAAAACCTTGAGCGCGTCGCCAACGCAACGGCTCACAATGCCGAGTACTTCGGAGTTGCCGAGTTCGCCTTTGGTCTGGCCCTTGAACTGCGGCTCTTGCACTTTCACCGATACGATGGCAGTTAGACCCTCCATGAAGTCCTCGCCGCTGATATTAAAATTGATTTTTTTGAAAAAACCGTTGTCGTCGCCGTACTTTTTGAACTCGCGGGTGAGCGCCCGTCGGAAACCGCTAACGTGGGTGCCGCCATCGCGAGTCGTGATGTTGTTGACGAAGGAGACGACGTTTTCGGAGTAGGAGGTGTTGTACATCATGGCCACTTCCACTTCAACGTTTTCCTCGTTCGTGGCGATGTAGATTGGGTTTTCGATGAGGCTGGTCTTGGCCTCGTCAAGCCAGAGCACAAACTCACGCAGGCCGCCTTCGGAATGAAAGTGTTCAGTCTTGAAGCCATCGCCTTCCGTCTCGCGCTCGTCCACCAGCTCGAGGCGCAGGCCCTTGTTCAGGAAGGCCAACTCGCGGAGGCGGTGTGCCAGTAGATCGAACCTGTACTCAAGGGTTTCAAATATCTCGGAGTCGGGCGAAAAGGTGACCTGAGTGCCGCGCTTGTCGGTCTTTCCGATCTCGCGTACGTCGTATTGGGGTTTGCCTTGTTTATACTCCTGCTCGAACACTTTGCCGTCGCGATGAACTTCGGCACGCAGGTGCATGGACAGGGCGTTAACGCAGGATACGCCCACGCCGTGCAGGCCGCCAGACACTTTGTACGAATCCTTGTCGAACTTGCCACCGGCGTGCAACACGGTCATTACTACTTCGAGGGCCGATTTTTTCAGTTTTGGGTGGATATCGGTGGGGATGCCGCGTCCGTTGTCCCGCACGGTAATGCTGTTGTCCGGGTGGATATTGACCCAAATGTGGCTACAGTGCCCGGCCAGGTGCTCGTCAATGGAGTTGTCTACTACTTCCCACACGAGGTGGTGCAGGCCCTTGCCATCGGTGCTGCCAATGTACATGCCGGGGCGCTTGCGCACGGCTTCGAGGCCTTCAAGAGCAGTGATACTACTGGCACCGTACTCAGTGTTTTTATTTGGTTGTTCCGGCTGATTTTCCAGCCCGTCCTTTACTTCGTCTTTCATTCCGCAAAGGTAAAAAAAACCTGGTGTACCACGTCACGGCACGAGATTTGTCTACCGGCAAAACCCGCGAAAAGTGAAAATCTGCAACGGGGGCAACCGTTCCCCACAGGCCAGCGTCATTGGCCTGTTTGAACACACCGTAATCCGGGGTTTTACCAACTAATTTCTGTTTACCTGCTTTTTGAAAATGACGAAGAAGAACATCCTTCTTGCGACAGCCGGACTGTTTTCCCTTGCCGCCCTTTATGCCTACTCGAGCGACGCGAACGTAGTGCCGCACGCCGCATTCCCGGAAGAAATTTCCGCATTCGACACGCTGCCTCCGCTGAGCGAGCGAAAAGATGACTTCATGAACGGGAAGCCCAACAACCCCGTTGATCTGCAGGACCCGAAAGCCGTTCAGAAGCAGGTAGAGTACGACCCGATCTCGAACATGTACATCATCACGGAAAAGATCGGCGACGACTACTTCCGCGCGCCCACCTACATGACCTTTGACGAGTACATCCGCTGGCGGGATGAAAAGCAGAAACAAGATCTTTTCGACCGCATGCAGGGCGTGTCCAAACCAGGCTCCAAATCGAGCAGTACCGCTGACCCGATTGCCAAATTTGAAGTCAAGACAGGCTTGGTGGAACGCCTGTTTGGCGGCACTAACGTGGATATCAAGCCTCAGGGCAATATCAACCTGACCTTCGGCTACAATTACCAGCGGGTGCAAAACCCCATCCTCCCCCTCAGCCAGCAGAGTCAGGGAAACTTCGACTTCGACATGGACATCAACATGAGCGCGGCGGGGCAGATCGGTGAAAAACTCAAGATCAACTTCAATTACAATACCCAGGCTACGTTCGACTTCGACAACCAGATGAAGTTGAGCTACGACACCAAGAATTTTTCCGAGGACGAGATTATCCAAAATATCGAGGCAGGAAACGTATCGCTGCCCCTGCGTTCCAACCTGATCAAGGGTGTACAAAACCTTTTCGGCTTCAAAACCGCGTTGAAATTTGGCCACCTAAACGTTACCCTTCTCGCTGCCCAGCAGCGTTCGCGCCAAAACAACCTGTCGCTGCAAGGCGGCTCCCAGCTACAGACTTACCAAAAACTCGTAGACGAGTACGACGAGAACCGCCATTTCCTGCTCAGCCATTGGAACAGGGAGCAATTCGAGCCAGCGCTGCGCTGCCTGCCCGTGCCGTTATCGCTGTTCACGGTCACGCGCATGGAAGTTTGGGTCAGCGCTCCCGGCGGCTCCAGTGGCGGTGGCCAGGGCCAAGACCCAAACAGAACCTCGCGCACCATTGCCGCGCTCATGGACCTGGGCGAACCCAAACCGTATCTGGACGGCTCCACAGCCGACCGGCCGGACTTCTCGACATTAGTGCCCCCGGCGCAGGATATCAAGGGCGACGGCCTGCCTGCCAACCAAAATAACGCCCTCTACCCCACTATCCTGGGCGATGTCAGTGCAGATTCGACCATACGCTTGCAGGCCAATGTGTTGGATTATCTGGCAAAAGGCCTCAAACTTCGCGAAATTCGCGACTTTGCGGTGACTAACGCCCGACCGCTCTCGCCATCCGAGTATACCTTCAATGACCAGTTGGGTTTCATCAGCATCAGTTCCAATGTGCTGCCCGATCAGGTCGTGGGCGTGGCGTTCGAGTACACATACAACGGCGTCGCGTATAAAGTCGGTGAATTCAGCAGTGACCTGGCCAATACCGACTCGGCAAGCCAGACAACGAACGCCCTTTTTGTGAAAATGCTAAAAGGCACAACAGCCAACGTGCGCTTCCCCATCTGGGACCTGATGATGAAAAACGTGTACTCCGTTGGCTCTGTGAATGTGGACCCGCAGGAGTTTCGTTTTGACGTTTTTTACGAAGACCCGGGCAAGGGCCAAAAGCGGTTTTTGAACGCCTCAGACATTCCCCCGGGCGTGGCCAATATTCCCCTGCTCCAGCTCTTCCGCCTCGATACGCTCAACCTGCAGGGCGACCCTGGCCCCGACGGTATTTTCGACTTCGTGCCGGGCCTGACCATCAACCTGCGCAACGGCCGCATCATGTTCCCGGTATTGGAACCCTTCGGCTCGCACCTGGCCAAACGCCTGTCTGCCGCCGGAGCACCCCAGAAGGTGATTGACAAATACACTTATCCCCAGTTGTACGACTCCACGTTGTTCCGGGCGCGAGAATTTCAGGAGCAAAACCGCTTTGCACTGCGCGGTTCCTATAAATCGTCCACATCCTCCGAAATTTCCCTAGGCACCTTCAACCTGCCGCGCGGATCGGTGCGCGTGAGCGCGGGCAGCCGCCAACTGATTGAAAACCAGGACTACATCGTGGACTACAACATCGGCAAGGTGAAAATTCTCGCCGAAGATGTCCTGCAGTCGGGCCAAAATGTGAACGTCAGTTTTGAAGACAATACCCTGTTCGGGTTTCAGAACAGAACAATGCTCGGTGCCCGTTTGGACTACACCATCGGCAAGGACATCAATATCGGGGCAACCTATATGAACCTGTTTGAGCGCCCGCTCACCCAAAAAGTGAACTACGGCGACGACCCGATTGACAACTCGATGTACGGCCTTGACTTCAGTATTACCAAAGAAGCGCCGTGGCTCACCAAATTGGTGGACAAAATACCGCTCATCAACACCAAGGAAGCATCCACTATTTCGGCGCAGGCCGAGGTGGCGTGGCTCCGGCCGGGACACAACGGGGCCATCAACCAGGCCAATGAGGAAGGCGGTATCGCCTACATTGACGATTTCGAGGGCAGCTCAACCAACCAGCCCCTCGCTAACCCGGCCAACAGCTGGGCTATCGCCTCGGTGCCGCAAGGCGACCTGACTCTTTTCCCGGAAAACGCCGCCGACACCAGCATCGGCCTTGCCCTCGGTGCCAACCGCGCCCGGCTCTCCTGGTATATCGCCGACCCTAGCGCCCGCGACGGTGTGGACGGCAACAACCCGTACACCCGGCAAATTCAGTTTCAGGATATTTTCCCCAACCGCCAATTGACCCCGCTGGAGCAATCGAACCTGCGTCCACTTGACGTGAGCATTTTCCCACGCGAGCGCGGTCCGTACAACTATGAACTGCCCGACGGCTACCCCGGGTTTTCCAAAGGCCTGACCACCACCGGCGAGCTCGACGAGCCGGAAACCCGCTGGGCCGGTTTCATGCGTGCGCTCAACACCGTGGACTTCGAGGCCGCCAATATCGAGTTCGTGGAGTTTTGGATGCTAAACCCCTACATGGACAAAAACGACGGCTCCATAATTTCCAAGGACGGCGATATGTACATTGACCTTGGCTACATTTCGGAGGATATCATGCGCGACTCGCGCCAGTTCTTCGAAAACGGCCTGCCCACCGGCACCGTAAATGGCTCTACCACCAACACCCGGTGGGGGCGTGTACCCAACCTGCTGCCGGTGGTCAATGCTTTCGACAACGATCAGGCCAAACGCGGCTTGCAAGACCTCGGCCTCGATGGCCTGGATGACGATGGCGAGCGCAATTTTTTTGCCCAATGGTTGAACCAGATCATGGCATCGTCCATGTCGCCGAACGCCAAAAAAACAATCGAGGAGGACCCTTCCACCGATAACTTTGTTTTCTACCGCGACCCGATTTTCAACACAACTGAGCCAGGTCTACTGGAACGGTATCGCCGCTTCAACAGCCAACAGGGCAACTCGCCGTCCATTGACCCCAACCAAACCCAAAACACCACCTCGACCAACTTTCCCGACAGCGAAGACCTCAACCGTGACCAGTCCCTGAACCAGTCGGAGTCGTACTACCGCTACAAGATTCCTCTCAAAAAACGCCTCGTTACGTTCAACGATGGCAAGCAGATGGAAGTGCTGGACATGGAGTCGCCCGATCTGATTGACATTATCACCGATACCGTGGTATTCGACCGCGGCAACGGCGACCGATTCGTGTGGTACCGGTTCAAACTGCCACTCGATCATGTGCGCCGCCAGGCCGTCAATGACATCCAGGATTTCCGTTCCATCCGTTTTGTCCGTATGCTTTGGAAGGGTTTCACCGAACGCACTACGTTCCGTTTCGCTACCCTCGAACTCGGTCGTAACCAGTGGCGGCGGTACACGCAGCCTGTTTTTCCGAGAGAGGTGGGTTGCGACGTGGGCAACCCCATTCCTTTCGATGTGAACGCGGTCAGTATCGAGCAAAACTCCGCGCGGGCACCGTTCAACTACACTATCCCGTACGGTATTTCCCGTGAGCAGTCCGTGGGCGCTTTCCCGGATATTTTGCAAAACGAGCAGGCCCTGGCCATGAGCATTTGCAGCCTGACGCAGTGCGACTCCAGAGCCATTTTCAAAATGATCAACATGGACTTGCGGCAATTTAACCGCTTGAGAATGTTTGCACACGCCGAACGGGTGGACGAGCCGTTAGACAGCAGTGACATGACCATTTTCATCCGCCTTGGCTCCGACTTTTCGCGCAATTTTTATGAGTACGAACTTCCGCTCTACCCCTCCGACCCGGATCAGGTAGTGAATGGCAACCCCGACACCCGTTCGTACAAAGAAGAGGTGTGGCGCCCTGAAAACAACTTTGACTTTCCGCTGAGTTTGTTGACCGACATAAAAAAACTGCGCAACCAAGACCCAAACTGGGACCCCTCCGTACCGTATGTCATCACTGACCCCAACAACCCCCGTGCCAAGGTCAGGGTGGTAGGCAACCCCAACCTCGGCTTTGTCAAGGGGGCCATGATCGGTGTGCGCAATGTGGACACCGATCTGCTCCCTCACTGCGTGGAAGTATGGGTGAATGAGCTGCGCCTCAACGGATTCAACGAGCAGGCTGGCTACGCAGGCCAGGCGCGAGTGGACATGAAACTGGCTGACCTCGGCAACATCTCCGTGGCGGGCAACTACACCAGTATCGGCTGGGGAAGCATTGAGCAGAAATTGGTGCAGCGCCAGCGCGAGGAAATTGCCCAGTACGACGTGTCCACCAACATCGAACTCGGCAAGTTTTTCCCACAAAACTTTGGCCTCCGCCTGCCCTTCTATGCCCAATACTCCAAAACGGTGAAAACCCCGGAGTACGACCCCTACGATCTTGATATCAAACTGGCCGAAAAACTGGACAACGAGGCGGATCCGATCAAACGCGACAGCATCAGTACCGCAGCCAAAGATGTGGTTACCGTGAGCGGGTTCAATTTTACCAACGTTCGCAAAGAGCACACCGGCCAGCCCCGCAAAGTGCGCCTGCCCTGGCACATCGAAAATTTTAGCCTTACCTACGCCTTCAACCAGGAGCAACGACGCAATCCGTTCATCCTCAATGACGAAACCAATCGCTACAAGGGTGCCATTGACTACCAGTACGCCACAGGCATCAAGCCCATTGAGCCGTTCAAGAACCTGGTCAAAAACGACAAGTGGCTCAAATGGCTCAAGGAGTTCAACTTCAACCCCTTGCCGAACAACTACGGTTTTAGTACCAACCTGGAGCGGGTGTCGCAAGTAACGACCTACCGGTTTGCTGGCGAAGACCCTGCCCTGAATACCTACTACAACCGCCGTTTCACCTGGGACCGCAACTACGATCTTGGCTGGGACATCACCAAAAACCTCCGCTTCAACTTTGACGCTCAGGTACGCAGTCTCATTGACGAGCCGCAACAGCTCGAAAACGGCATACCCGTTACTCCCGAAGCGCGACGCGACTCTATTTGGCAAAACATCAAGGGACTGGGCCGCCCCAAAAACTACGCCCACAACGCCAGCATCAACTACACCCTGCCGCTCAAATTTATTCCGATGATGGACTGGGTTACGATGAAGGCATCTTACACCGCCGGGTACACCTGGACGGCACAGTCCCTCAAACTCCAGTACATGAGCGACGTGCCCCAACAGTACGCCGACGTTGTAAACTACCGCTCCCTCGGCAACGTCATTCAGAACAAAAACACGCGCCAGATCAACGGAACGTTCAGTTTTGAGAGCCTGTACAACAAGGTTTCCTATCTGGCCAAGATCAACAAACCCGGCGGAACGGGTGGTGCTCCGCGCCCCGGAGCTCCCGGCAGTGGCAAGCAGCCCGCCAATCCGACCAACCGCAACAACATCCCGCGCGATCTGAACCCCGCTGGCGATCCAGGTGGCGGGCTTGATCCAAGTGGCGGAAGAATGCCCGGCGGCCTCAACCCGCCGTTCGACCCGTCCGCCCCTCAGGATCGAAACACCCCCGATACGCCGCCGCCAGCGCCAACTGACCCGTCTAACCCGGCACAGCCAGGTCTACCCGGCAGCCCGCTCGACCCGACTAAGCCCGGCGGTGCTCCTGCCGATCCCGACGCGCCTCTTGGCCCCGACGGGAAACCACTTTCGCCAGACGGCAAGCCTGCCGGCAAAGAGAAAAAAGCGCCAAAGCCTAAAAAAGAAAAGAACGAGGATCGCGAACCGTCCATGGCTGAGCGCATTGTATTCCGCCCCTTGATGATGCTTCGGTCAGCTCGGTTCACATACACCGAAAACTTCAGTACGGTGGTGCCTGGTTTCACGCCGGAAGCCGGGGTCATGGGCCTCAGCGATGGCTTCGATGCACCTGGCTGGGCTTTCGTGGCTGGTTTTCAGCCCGAATCCAGTTGGCTCGACGATGCCGCCCGCCAGGGTTGGATCACCCACCGCCCCGAGTTGAACCAACAGGTGACACGCAACTATTCACAGGCATTCGACGCTTCGGCCAGCATCGAACCGTTCACAGATTTTAAAGTCGAACTGACTATCAATAAACAGTTCACCCGCAACAGCACCGAGCTGTTCAAAGACCAGATATTCCGACTCGATCCGGACTCTGTGGACTTTCAGCACCGCGCTGCCCGCGATCTTGGCAGTTACAGCGTATCGTTTTTCACCCTGAACACCTTGTTCGACGAGGACCTCAACGGTATGTTCGCCCGGTACGAAAGTTATCGGCCTATCATTTCCGACCGTCTCGGCATTGAGGCTGGCAACATCGATCCGCACGCCAAAGACCCTGGTTACCGCTACGGCTACGGCAAGTTCCACCAAGAGGTGCTTATCCCCGCTTTCATCTCCGCCTACGAAAACTCGGACCCAAACAAGGTAAACCTCAGTGCGTTCAACACCCTGCCTGCTATCAACTGGCGCCTGAATTACAACGGTTTGTCCAAGATCGGCAAGTTGAAGGATATTTTTGCCAGCATTCAGATCACACACGGCTATAAGAACACCCTGACGGTGAACTCGTACAACACGGATCTTTTCTACGACCAGAGCAAACCGTACACGATTGACACGCTCAACTATAACTATGTAGCCCGGTACGAAATCCCGCAGGTAGTCATCAATGAACAGTTTACTCCCCTTATCGGTATTGACATAAAGCTCAAAAACGATATGACTTTCAAGGTGGACTACAAAAAAAGCCGAACGCTCGCCATGTCATTCCTGGACTACCAATTGGCCGAAACGCGCTCCACGGGCTTTACCATCGGTTTTGGCTACCGCATGAAAAATGTGAACATCGGCTTTTTGACCGGCAACAAAAAGAGCAAAAGCCGTGGGAAAAAAGCAGGTACCGACCCTGCTCCTCCTCCAGTACCGCCGCGCACCGGTGGTGGCCAGCAAGCCAACGACCTGACCTTCAAGTTCGACTTCGACCTGCGCGACGACATCACGATCAATCACCGCCTCGAACAAGTGGACGAGGCCGTGGCAACCCGCGGTTCCCGTATCATCAGTATTAACCCGTCAATTGACTATGCGTTGAACAGTAAGCTGTCGTTGCGTGTTTTCACTGACTACCGCCAGACCGTTCCGAAAACGTCCCAGTCATTCCCGATAACAACAATCACTGCCGGGGTGGCTGTCAAGTTCTCGCTGAACTAAACTTTTTGGCGCCACCAAAAATGACCTTTCGACCTGTATTCGGGCCAACGCGCCCGATCCTGATTGCCGGTCCCTGCTCGGCGGAAACCGAGGAGCAAGTGCTGGCCACTGCAAATGCCCTGAAAACCACTGGCAACGTGTCGCTTTTTCGCGCAGGCATCTGGAAACCGCGCACCCGACCCGGAGCATTCGAGGGTGTAGGCTCGCAAGGATTGAGCTGGCTCCGTCGCGTGCGCGAGGAAGTCGGGCTGCCGGTGACAACCGAGGTGGCCAACGCCCAGCACGTCCACGAGTGCCTCGAGCACGGGATTGATGTGCTCTGGATCGGTGCCCGAACTACCGTGAACCCGTTCTCGGTGCAGGAAATTGCAGACGCGCTGACTGGTGTGGATATCCCCGTACTGGTGAAAAACCCGGTGAACCCCGACTACAAATTGTGGGTAGGAGCGCTCGAAAGGCTGCACAAGGCCGGGCTTCGCCGCGTAGCGGCCGTGCATCGGGGCTTTTCCAGTTACGGCCACGTCAAGTACCGCAATGCTCCGCGCTGGCAAATGGCCATTGATCTGATGCAGGAGCTGCCCGATCTGGAGGTGATTTGCGATATCAGCCACATCTGTGGGCGACGGGATATCTTGGCCGAAACCGCCCAAAAGGCTTATGACTTGAACTTTGATGGCCTCATGGTGGAGGTTCACCCCGACCCCGACCGCGCTTGGAGCGATGCAGCCCAGCAACTTATGCCCGACCGTTTTTTCGATATGATCAATCAATTGGTCCGGCGCGCTGTCACCACCGACGACCCCGATTTTTTGGCCAAAATGGAAAATTGCCGCAGCATTATTGATGAAATTGACGAAGAGGTCATCAGCCTGATTGCCCGCCGTATGCACTTGGTGAAGGAAATAGGGGTTGCCAAAAAAGAAAAAAACGTGGCTGTACTTCAACCCGAACGCTTTCGCGCACTGCGGGAGGCGCTGCTGCGCCGGGGCGAAAAAAACGAGCTCAGTGCGGAATTTATCGCGCTGTTTTTGGAGGCGGTACACCAGGAGAGCATCAGCCAGCAGGAGCAGATCATCAACGATGTCGCGCCGCTAGAGGTGCCGTCCAGCCGTTAAGAGTGTACCCATTCCGCCCCCGTGCCCTGCCGAGGTGTCGTTGTGAAGCAGATGCAGGTTAAATCAAGTACAAAACCCTACTTTTGCTGTCCTTTTCCGACATCTAAAACGACCCGCTATGACGGACCCGAAAACGCTCATCATACCCGACAAGGTGCCCAAACACATTGCCATCATCATGGACGGCAACGGTCGCTGGGCTAAACAAAAAGGACTGCCGCGCGTACTCGGCCACCGCAGCGGCGTGAAAAGCGTGCGCGAGGTGACCGAAGCTGCGGCCGAGATCGGTGTACATTACCTCACGCTCTACGCTTTTAGCACCGAAAACTGGAGCCGCCCGCCCGCCGAAGTGACTGCACTGATGAGCCTGCTGGTGGAAACCATCCGTGGGGAAATACGCGACCTGAACAAAAACGGCGTGCGCCTTATGGCTATCGGCGACATTGAGGCCTTACCCAAGGCCAGCCAAACGGCGCTTCTCGAAGGCATTGAAAAAACCAAAAACAACCAGCGCCTCACCCTCGTGCTGGCGCTCAACTACTCGGCCAAATGGGAAATTCTGCGGGCCGCCCGTTTGCTGGCCGAAAAATCCGCTCAAGGACTGCTGCGCCCAGAGGAAATAGACGAGCACACCTTTGAAAGCGCCCTGAGTACCCACGGCATCCCCGACCCGGAGCTGCTCATCCGGACCAGCGGTGAAACCCGCATCTCCAACTTTCTGCTCTGGCAAATTGCCTATGCCGAGCTCTATTTCACACCCGTATTCTGGCCCGATTTCGGTCGAAAAGAACTGTTTGAGGCCATCCTGAGCTACCAACGGCGCGAGCGGCGATTTGGAATGATCAGTGAGCAGGTGAGCGGGTGAGCGGGTGAGCAGGTGAGAGAGTGAGCGGTGAGCCCTAAAGGCCGATTTAGATTACCTCATAGAGACAGGCCTTGACGTGCAAAAATTGTACTTTTGTGCCCCCTAAATAGTCCGTTAAGTTCATTCACGCTTTAACCTCACCGATTCCGTTTACACGCCCACCATGCTCGAAGAAAAAATCAACAAAGACCTCATTGTCGCCATGAAGGCCAAGGACGAGGTGGCCCTTCGGGGCATCCGCGCCATCAAGAGCGCCATTTTGCTGGCCAAGACCGACGGCTCCGGCCAGGTTATTGACGAGGCCCGCGAAGTCCAGATGCTGCAAAAACTGTTGAAAAGCCGGCAGGACTCGTACGAGATTTTCACAAAAAACAACCGGCCTGAGCTGGCACAGAAAGAAATCGAAGAGATCGAGGTCATCAAGCGCTACCTGCCCGCCATGCTGGAAGGAGCCGAATTGGAGGCCGCTTTACGGGAGATCATCGCCGAAGTGGGAGCCGAATCGCCCAAAGACATGGGCAAGGTGATGGGCGCGGCCAGTAAAAAACTGGCGGGCAAAGCGGAAGGGCGCCTGATTTCGGAAGCCGTAAAAAAACTGCTCGGAGCATGATCCTGCGTGCCGAAAACCTGCTCAAAAACTACGGCAAACGTACCGTTGTGCGTGGCGTTTCCTTCGATGTGAAACAAGGCGAGATCGTCGGCCTGCTCGGCCCCAATGGCGCGGGCAAAACCACCTCGTTCTACATGGTAGTGGGGTTCATCAAGCCCACCGAGGGCGCTGTATTCCTCGATGAGGCAGAAATCACCGACCTGCCGATGTACCGCCGGGCCAAAGAGGGCATCGGATACTTGCCCCAAGAGCCGAGCGTGTTCCGCAAACTAAGCGTGGAAGACAACATCCGCGCCGTACTCGAGATGGGCCGCCTGAACAAACAAGAGCAACAAGACAAACTGGAAGAACTCATTTCCGAGTTCAACCTGCACAAAGTACGCAAGAGCAACGGTGACACCCTTTCCGGTGGCGAGCGCCGCCGTACCGAAATTGCACGTGCCCTGGCCAGCGACCCCAAGTTCATCCTGCTCGACGAGCCGTTTGCGGGTATTGACCCTATCGCAGTGGAGGACATCCAGTACATCGTGGCCAAACTCAAAACCAAAAACATCGGTATCCTCATCACCGACCACAATGTGCAGGAAACGCTCAGCATTACCGACCGCGCCTACCTCATGTTCGAAGGTGCCATACTGCGCGCCGGTACCGCCGAAGAACTTGCCGCCGATGAAATGGTGCGCAGCGTGTACCTCGGAAAACACTTTGAACTGCGGAGGAAGGTGATCGAAATTTAGTGCGCGTTTACATTTTCAGTAGCCTGATCCAAATGGCTCTCCGAACTGTAAATCGTAATCCAGATGGTATTTCAAAAATCAAAAAGTACCTGGAACGCGAAACCATGTCATTCTTACTCGATCTGTAAGACTGCTTTTCCGAGCACGAAATGCGCCACCTTTTCAGGCCTGCTCGCCAAGTCCCTGCCATTTTGGCAAAACACAGCCTCCCTCCCTGCTTGGAACGAAATGTGCAGCCCGCGGTCTTTGCCCCGTGTCAAAGCCCTACATTTGCGCTTTAAAACCTCGGAAGGTTGGGTGGTTTCTGGTTGAAAACCCTCAAACCTTCTGATCAAAACCCTCAAACCAGAAACCTTCTAACCATTATTAGCAAGATGTTAAGCTTACTAAAAAAAATACTCGGCACCAAGCAAGACCGCGACATGGGCAAGTACCAGGGCGCTGTGGATCAAATCAATGCACGCTTTGCCGAATACCAAAGCCTGTCCAACGACGACCTGCGAGGCAAAACCCTGGAGTTTCGCGAACGGATTGCCGAGTACCTGAAGGATATTGATACCGAAATAGCCGCAGTTAACCAGCAGGCCTTGGACACGGAGGATTTTAACGACAAGGAAAGCCTGTTCAAGGAAGTGGACGACCTGCGCAAGCAGCGCGACAAGGCTCTCGAAGAAATCTTGCTCGACATCCTGCCAGAGGGTTTTGCCGTCGTGAAAGAAACCAGCCGCCGGTTTTCCCAAAACGAAGAACTCGTGGTGACCGCTACCGACCACGACCGCAGCCTTGCCGCCTATTCCAACAAAACGTATGTTCGGATCGAAGGCGAAAAGGCGATATGGAAAAACCGTTGGACAGCCGCTGGCGGCGACGTCACCTGGAACATGGTCCACTACGATGTGCAGCTCATCGGCGGCATGGTGCTGCACGACGGCAAAATCGCCGAGATGGGCACCGGGGAAGGTAAAACCCTCGTAGCCACACTACCTGCTTACCTCAATGGAGTGGCTGGCGAAGGCGTTCATATTGTCACCGTCAACGACTACCTCGCCCGCCGCGACCAGGAATGGGTCGGCCCGATCTACGAATTCCTGATGCTCACTGTGGACTGTATTGACAAGTACCGCCCGCACTCGCCCGAACGCATTCAGGCTTACCACTGCGACATCACGTTCGGTACCAATGCCGAGTTTGGTTTTGATTACCTGTGTGACAACATGGTCATCAGCCCCGAAGAACTCGTGCAGCGTAAACACCACTACACCATCGTGGACGAGGTGGACTCCGTACTCATTGACGACGCACGTACCCCACTGATTATCTCCGGCCCCGTTACTCGGGGTGCTGAAGATCAGGAATATGTGGACCTCAACCCCACCGTCCGACGGCTTTTCGATGAGCAGAACAAACTGGCCACCAAGTTTTTGACCGAAGCCCGAAAACTTTTTTCAGACGGGCAAACCGGATTGGAAGATGGGCAGGCTGGCATGGCGCTGCTGCGCACACACCGCGCCCTGCCCAAGTACCGCCCACTCATCAAGTTCCTCAGCGAGGAAGGCGCGAAGGTTTTGCTCCAAAGGTCCGACGACTTTTATATGCAGGAAAACAACAAGCGCATGCCCGACGTGGACCGCGAGCTGTTGTTTACCATTGACGAAAAAAACCGCAACGTGGAGCTCACCGAAAAAGGGGTGGAGTTCCTTAGCCGGTTCAACAACGAACCTAACTTTTTCATCCTTCCCGATATCGGCATCGAACTGGTCAACATTGACAACAGCCCCGACCTTGGCCCAGCCGAAAAAACGGAGGCCAAAGAGCGGCTTTCGCAGGACTACGGTGTGAAAAGCCGACGCGTACACGCTATCCAGCAGTTGCTCAAGGCGTATACCTTGTTTGAAAAAGACAACGAGTATATTGTAACCCCCGAAGGCGATGTCAAGATTGTGGACGAGCAGACGGGTCGTGTCATGGAAGGCCGCCGCTACTCGGACGGCTTGCACCAGGCTCTCGAGGCCAAGGAAAACGTGAAAGTGGGCGAGATCACCCAAACCTATGCTACCGTCACGCTTCAAAATTATTTCCGCATGTTCCACAAACTGTCGGGCATGACCGGAACCGCCGAAACGGAGGCCAAGGAATTATGGGACATCTACAAATTGGACGTGGTGGTGATCCCCACCAACCGCAAGATCGTGCGCAATGACGAAGAAGATTTGGTATTCAAAACCGCTCGTGAGAAGTACAATGCCGTCATTGACGAGATTGGCCGCTTGCGAGAGGCCGGGCGCCCCACCCTGGTAGGTACCACGTCAGTAGAAATTTCCGAGCTGCTCTCGCGGATGTTGCGCTTGCGCGGCATTGACCACAACGTGCTCAACGCCAAACAACACCAACGCGAGGCCGAGATCGTGGCCGAGGCTGGCCTGGCTGGCAAAGTCACTATCGCCACCAATATGGCTGGCCGTGGAACCGACATTAAACTCGGACCCGGCGTGAAAGAGGCCGGCGGTTTGGCCATCATCGGCACCGAACGCCACGAAAGCCGCCGGGTAGACCGTCAGTTGCGCGGCCGGGCAGGGCGGCAGGGCGACCCTGGCTCGTCTCAGTTTTACGTCTCCCTGGAGGACAACCTCATGCGCCTGTTTCAGAGCGACCGCATTGCTGGCCTCATGGATAAAATGGGCCACAAAGAGGGCGACGTGATTCAGCACTCCATGGTCACCAAGTCCATCGAACGTGCCCAGAAAAAAGTGGAAGAGAACCACTTCGGTACCCGCAAACGCCTGCTTGAGTACGACGACGTGATGAATATCCAGCGCGAGGCTATTTACAAAAAACGCCGAAACGCCCTCTTTGGAGACCGCCTTGCCGTGGACATCAACAACGCCTTTCTCTCCATCACAAACGAACTGGTACACGTACACCGCGAGGGCGGCGATTTCGAGACGTTCCGCCTTGATTCCATCCGTGTCATCGGCGTGGACCCCGAAATGGACCCCGTGTGGTTCAAGAGTACTTCGTTGGAAACCGTGCTACACACGTTCCAAACGCAAGTGTTCGATATTTACTCCCACAAACGCCAACATGTATCAGGCCGCCTGCTGCCGATCATAAAAGACGTGTATGCCCGAGAGGGAGAGCGCTACAAACGTATCGTGGTGCCCTTCACCGACGGTGCGCTGGGGCTGAACATCAGCGCCGATATGCAGGAGGCTCTCCAGTCCAACGGAAAAAGCATCATGAACGACGTGGAAAAAGTGGCCACACTGGCACTCATTGACGATGCGTGGAAAGAACATCTGCGCAATGTGGACGACCTGAAGGAATCCGTACAAGGCGCTTCGTTCGAGCAAAAAGACCCGCTCGTGATCTACAAAATGGAGGCCTATAACCTGTTTGAAAGCCTGATTGGCCACATCAACTCCAACGTCACATCGTTCCTGCTCAAAGGTACGCTGGCCCTTGCCGACGACAATCAGGCCCAACAACAACGCGCCGCCGAAGCCGCCCGCCGTACCCAACAACCGGGTCAACGGCCGCGATTCACCGCCAATAACCAGCAGCAAATGACCGAGGCCCAACAGGCTGCCCAACGTGCTGCCCAAGCCGCCGGGCACAACGGCCCCGTGCAGCGCACCCAGCCGATTGTACGTGAAAAAGTGGTGGGTAGAAACGATGCCTGCCCCTGCGGCAGCGGGACAAAATACAAACACTGCCACGGGAAGTAGGGGTGTTAGACAGGCCTTCCAGGTTGTGAAAACCTGGAAGGCCTATCCGCCTGGTTTACCGTTTCAGGGTAACATCCCCCTCGTACAGTACTTCCTGCCCGTCTATCAATTCGATGACGGCAAAATACGCGAACACAGCCGGGTTCATCGGCTTGCCGAGGAAACTACCGTCCCAGCCGTAGGCCGGGCTGTTCGGATCGAAGTTAAAGTACTCGTACACGAGCTCTCCCCAACGGGAAAACACCTGAAACGACTTGACCCGTTTCACGGTCTGGTCGGCATAAATGCGGAAAATGGAGTTCTCGCCTTCCGAGTCGGGTGCGAAGATATTCGGGATGTACACGTTCGGGCGGCGGTCCACGATCAGGAGCAAGGCCGCGTCGGCCCGGCAACCAGTGCTACTGACCACCGTCAGCTTGTAACGGGTGCTGATAAACGGCGTAACTATCGGATTTAAACAGCTGTCGCAACTCAGGCCCGTAGCCGGTGTCCACTGGATTTGCGCCAGCGAATTCAGCGGTACGCTCACCTCTGCCTCGATCTGGTACGTATCGCCCAACTTGAGATGCACCTGCGTAGCAAGCGTGATGTCTACGATCTGCGGCTGATTAATGGTTACATCTTCCGAAGTTTCACAGCCGTTCACGTCCACGATGTACACCGAGTACGTTCCCGGAGCGAGGTTGTTAAATCGATTTTGCGTGGTCAGTGTCTGGCCGCCGTCGAGCGAATACCGCAAAGGCGGTTCGCCGCCAATGACCGACTCGACCGTGATACTACCCCGGTCGCCTTCGCAGGCTGGTTGCTTGGCTGTCACGGTGGCCACTGGTTCGTCCGGCCCGATCAATACGGAGGCCGTACTGGTGCAGCCATTGCCGGGATTTGTCACAACGAGCAGGTAGGTTCCAGGCGTATTGATGTTGGGCGTGGGCGAATTCGCGCCTGAAGTAATGCTGCCATCAGCGGTTGTCCACTTGAATTGCAGGCCCGGAAGTCCTGTGGAAGCCGTGCCGTCTAATTGGGCCGTTTCACCGTAACAGTAAATCGTGAATGGCGTACCAGCGTTAGCGCTCGGGTACACAAGATCACCAATCACGATGGTACCGATAACATTTGTACAGTGGCTGACCGGATCAACACCCATGAGCACATAGTTGCCAGGTGTGGAAACAGCAACGCTGGTTCCTGTCCCGACGATAGTTGTGTCGGTGCCGTTCAGCAAGCCCCATGTAAACTGAATTCCCGGGAACGACGAGCCACCCGTAAGCGTCACGGTGCTGTTGATACAGTTCAGCGAGCCTGGCGGGTTGATGAACAGCGGCGGGAAGTTCAGGTTTTCCTGAATCTGGATCACCGCTGTATCCGAGCAGAACGTGAGCGTGTCCACGATGACAAATTCGTACACACCCGGCGTATTGATGCTCAGTACCGTTCCAACAGCGTAGGTATTGCCGTTGTACAGCCACACTGTATTGGCGTTGCTGGTACCCTTCACATCGCCTGTGAGTATGATCTGGCTGATGGCACAGTCGAATATGCTGTTCGGGTCGGCAATGACCTTGGCTTGCGGCGAGTTGGTGGCATCTTGTACCTGAACCACAACAGTGTCGGCACAACCGTTGGCCGCCACGATGAGCCGGTATTGGCCTCCCGCTACAGCAGTGATGCTCGCCTGTGTTGGGCTGCCGACGATCTGTCCGCCCACGGTAGTCCACGCAAATGTGGAGCCGGGTATGTCCGAAGCGCCCGCGATGGTCACCTGATCCACAGCACAGTTGAGCGGACCTGGCTGGCTGGCGCTCGCATCCGGTTTTTGGCGGAAAACGATAGGCGTGCCCGCCGACACTACCGTACAGAAATGGCTGAGCAGCACATTGCCGCTGCCGTCGTTGTTGCCGGCTGCTGCCGAAATGTAGTAGGTAGTACCGTAGGTCATTATTGCCGGGTTAAAGCAGAACGTCGGCTGGTTGCTGCGTCCCACCTCGGCGATAATTTGCGTACCCGAGCCTTGGTGCAGGATGAATTGCCGCACATCGCCCGGCTCTAAAAACTCCCCGGCAGGGTTGTACGTGGCCGTCAGGCAACCCGGCCCACACAGCGACAATTGTCCGCCCTGCATGTTTCCCACGCGAGTGTCGCAAGGGATGATGTTGATCACAAAACCGCAGGCTGTTGTGCAGCCGTTGGCATCCGTCACCGTGACGGAGTAGCTGCCCTGACCGAGGTTGTTCACCGGGAAAACACCTGCGGGAACGTTTGCCTGGCTGCTGCCCGGAGACCAAACAACTGTGTACGGGGCCGTTCCGCCAGACAGGGTGAGTGCAGCCGATCCGTCGGTTGCACCAGGGAATGTCACTTTTTTGGATTCGGCGCAAGCCAGTTGTAAGCCACTGGCAGGTTGAGCGATGGTGAATGTGCGCTCCGCCGTGCAGCCCGCCGCGTCGGTAGTTGTTACGGTGTATATGCCCGAGCCCAGGGTGGTCGGGTCTTCCGGGTTTCCGGCAATTGCCGGCGACCAGTTGAATACATACGGCGCAGCGCCACCGCCCACGTTGAGTGCCAGAGAGCCGGTTTTTTGCCCAAAACAAGACACGTTAGTCGGCGTACCGGAAATAGTGACCGTGCCCGTGGCGCTAACTACGGCAAAGGTGGCTGTGGAAATGCACGCCCCACCGCCATTCACCGTCACGGTGTAACTGCCAATGCCGAGGTTGATCAGGTTAGCTGTTGCCGGTTGACCGCCCGACCACGTGTAAGAGTACGGTAGCGTAGCAGGGGTGACGCTCAGGTTGATGGAACCGTTGGACACGACGCAGGAACTGACCGGTGTGACCACACCGGTCACGTTGGGTAGTATCGTGTTTTCCGGAACGGCAAACGTGGTGGAAGCCGAGCAGCCGTTGGCGCCAGTAACAGTGACCGTGTAGCTGCCGGATGGCACGCTGTTCAGGTCTTCGTTCATGCTCGTGTTGGACCACACAAACGTGTAGGGTAAAACGCTGCCGCTCGTGGTCAGGTTGATACTGCCACTGCTTTGGCCGCAGGTGGCTGGCGTGATGACTTGGGCAACCTGCGGTGCAGGGATATTGCTGCCAACCGTAAAGGTAGCCGTGGTAATACAGGCCCCACCGCCATTCACAGTCACCGTGTAGGTGCCCGCGCTGAGGTCGGCGATATTTGCCGTGGTTTGTGTGCCCGACCAAACGTAGGTGTAGTTCAGGTTGGCTGGAGAAACGCTCAGGTTGACAGCTCCGTTGGATACTACGCAGGACGAAACCGGCACAATAACACCGGCAATCGTCGGGATGATGGTGTTTTCCGGAACGGTGAAGTTGGCTGTGGAAGAGCATCCGTTGGCTCCGGTGACGGTGACGGTGTAGTTTCCGGAGGGCACACCGCTCAGGTCTTCAATGGCGGCCGTGTTCGACCAGTTAAACCCGTAGGGCGATACGCCGCCAGTGGTGGTGAGGTTAATGCTGCCGCTGCTTTGGCCACAAAGCGCTGCAGAGATCGCCTCCGTCACTTGCGGTGCAGGCACATTGTTGCCCACCGTAAATGTGGCTGTGTTAGTACAGGCACCGCCGCCGTTCACCACCACGGTGTAGGTTCCGGGGGATAAATTGGAAATGTTCGGCGTGATTTGGGCGTTCGACCAGGCATAGGTGTAAACCAACGTCGTTGGTAAAACGCTGATGTTTATACTGCCGTTGCTGGTCACGCAGGATGTGTTCGCCGTGGGTATGCCGGAAATGTCGGGCGTGACGGTGTTTTCCTGCACCAAATATGTCTCGGCGTCCGTACAGCCATTAGTGCCTGTGACGGTGACGGAGTATGTGCCGGATACCAGACCATTCAAGTCTTCTGTGGCTGCCATGTTCGACCACAAGAATGTGTACGGGGTCATACCTCCGCTGATGGTCAGGTTGACAAAGCCACTACTTTGGCCGCAAAGTGCTGCGCCTACATTTTCTGAAATATTGGGTGATTGTGCGTTGTTTGCCACGTTGTAGCTCGCTGTGCTGGTGCAGGTGCCGCCCGCGCTAACGGTGACGGTGTACTGGCCGGGGGCGAGCGTTGCCAGGTCTTCGGTGGTAGCCATCGTTGACCACGAGAATGAGTAGCCCGGCCCGGCTCCCGGGCTGCCGGGGGGTGAGCGTAATGTTTACCGCGCCGTTCGGTGCCACGCAGGAATTGTTTGCCGTAGGCGTGCCCGCGATGGAAAAGTTGATCGCGTTGGGCGGAACAGTGGCCGCTGCAGTACCCGAGCAGCCGGTGGCACCAGTCACGGTCACGGCGTAATTGCCTGCAGGGATATTGGTCAAGTCTTCGGTGTTTTGCCCGCCTCCCCAAGAGAAGGTGAACGGCGGAGCGCCACCGCTCACACTGAGGTTGACGGCTCCGTCAGACAGGCCGCAGAGCTCCGGTACTACGTTTTGGTTGAGTACGGGGAAAGCTTGATTGTCCGTCACGACGAACGAGGCCGAGGCCGTACAGTCGCCCAGTTCAGTCACCGAAACGGTGTAGGTCCCCGCTGGCAAATTCGCGATGTCCTGCGTATTAGCCATTGTTGACCAAGCATATGTGTATGCGCCTGCGGGAGTCACGGTCAGGTCGATGGAGCCGTTAGGCGATACGCAGCTGGTCAGTGCCACAGCGGTACCCGTCAGGCTGAATGTCGAAGCATTATTCGGTACTGAGGACGTGGCAATAGCCGTGCAGCCGTTTCCGTCGGTAACGGTGACCGTATAAATGCCCGCGAGGATATTGCTCAGGTCTTCGGTGGTGGCCATGTTGGACCAGGCAAAACTGTATGGAACCGTGCCGCTGCTCACCGAGAGGTCAATGGCGCCGTTGCTGAGACCGCAAATGGAGGCCGTCACCGCCGGGTTAGGCACAGGGTTTACGGTGTTGTTAGGTACAGCAAACGATGCCGAAGCGGTACAACCCACGCCTGCGCTGGCCGTCACGGTATATGTTGCGGGCGCGAGGTTGATAATATCCTGCGTGGTCGCGTTGGTAGACCACGAGTAGGTGTATGTTGCGGTCGGTGTTACACTGATATCAATGGCGCCGTTTGGTGCCGAACAGGAGGTGTTGGCGGTGATGGCACCGGTGATGTTCACCGCAATGGTGCTGTTGATAATGGTGGCCGATGCCGTAGCGGAGCAGCCGAAAAAGTCGGTGACGGTGACCGTGTAAGTGCCGGGGGCGCGGTTGTTGATAGTGGCCGTATTGCCGCCGCCTGTCCAGGCGTAGGTGTACGGTGAGGAACCGCCGCTGGCGCTCACCGAGGCCGAGCCGTTGGGGAGGCCGCAAATAGCGGGTGTAGTGGAGGTAGACAAGTTGGGCGGAATGGTATTGTCCAAAACCTCAAACAGAGCCTCGGAGCTGCACCCAATGCCGAGCGTGACGGTGACCGTGTAGCTGCCAGCCGGCACGTCGTAGATATCCTGGGTGGTTCGATTATTCGACCACAGGTATGTGTAGTTTGCCGTGGGCGCTATAGTTATGTCCACAAAGCCGTTTGGCAGGGTGCAGGAAACGTTGTCCGAAACGGTGCCGCTGATTTCAATGTCAATCGTTTCGGAGGGCACGGTGTTGAATAACACAGCCGTGCAACCCACCGAAGTGGTAACAGTGACGGCGTAGTTGCCAGCAGGCAGGTTGTTCTGGTTGGGCTGATTGCTGTTGTTCGACCATTGGTAGGAGTAGGGTGGGATACCGTCGAACACGTCGAGCAGGATTATTCCGTTGGAAAAGCCGCACGTAGCCGGTGTGATTTCCGAAGACAAGTTGGGCGTTTCTGTGGCATCAAAAACGGTGAACTCCATCGTTTCGGTGCAGGTGCCGCCTGCGCTTGCCACAACCGTATAGGTGCCTGGCGCGAGGTTGTTCTGGTTGGGCTGGTTGCCGCCGTTCGACCAGGAGAATGTGAGGTTGGACGGGGAGTAGCTGAGTGAAATAGAGCCGTTGTTGACCAGGCAGGAAGTTTTGTCCACCACGTTCCCATCCAGGGAAATCGGTATGTCCTCGTCTTCGATGAACACACCATCGGTGTTGGAGCATCCGTTAGAGCCGGTCACGGTCACGTTGTACGACCCGGAGGGGATGTTGTTCAGGTCTTGGCTTGTCTGGTTGCCGGGCGACCAGATGTAGCTAAACGGCCCCACGCCACCGGACACGCTCAGATTGACGCTACCGTTGGACAGGCCGCAGCGGGCATCCACTTGCGAGAACGACAGCTCGGGCGCGTTCGGCTCGTCGGGCACATTGAATGTGGCTGATTCGATGCACGCACCGCCGCCGTTTACGGTCACGGTGTAATCCCCAGGCGGCAGGTTGTTGATGTTGGGTGTGGTGGCATTGGTTGACCACAGGTAAGTATACGCCGGGCTGGTGGGGGTTACGATCAGTTGAATCGCGCCGTTACCGAACGAGCAAGCGGTGTTGGAAATAACGTTCGCGTCAATCGAGATGGGCGGGTTGTCGTTGTCCAGGAAAATGTCCTCGGTGACGGTACAGCCATTAGCCCCGGTCACCGTTACGCTATACGGACCGGTGGGTACACCGTTCAGGTTTTGGGTGGTAGCATTCGTGTTCCACAAATACGCGTACGGAGGCACGCCGCCCGAAACACTGACGGTGATGCTCCCGTTGGGCAGTTCGCAGGTGGAGGGCACGGTGTTGTAATTAATGTTGGGCGTGTTGGGCTCATCGGGTACGGTAAAGTCGGCGGTTTCGGTACAAGAGCCGCCGCCGGTGACGGTCACGGAGTAATCGCCCGGGGGCAACGAGTTGAGGTTTTGGGTAGTGGCATTATTGCTCCACAGGTAGGTATAACTGCCTGTTGGCGAAATGCTCAGTGTAATACTGCCATTGCCGCCCACGCAGGTGGTGTTGGACAGTACGTTGCCGTCAACCGTGATCGGCGGGTTGTCGTTGTCCAGTGTGATGTTCTCTGTGGCGGTGCAGCCATTGGCTCCGGTAACAGTCACGTCGTAGTTGCCAGCGGGCACATTGGTCAGGTTTTGGGTGGTAGCGCCAGTATTCCACAGGTAGGCGTACGGGGCCACGCCACCCGACGCGCTCACGGTGATGCTGCCGTTGGGCAGGTCGCAGGTGGAGGGGATGGTGTTGTAGTTTATATTGGGCGTATTTGGTTCGTCGGGGATGGTAAAGTCTGCCGTTTCGGTGCACGTACCCCCGCCGCTTACGGTGACCGAGTAATCGCCCGCGGGCTGGTTGGTGATGCTGGGTGTGGTAGCGCCGGTGTTCCACAGGTAGGTGTAGTTGCCTGTCGGCGAAATGCTCAGCGTGATACTGCCGTTTCCGCCGAGGCAAGTAGTGTTGGACAAAACGTTTCCGTCAACCGTAATCGGCGGGTTTTCGTTGTCCAAATCCATGCTTTCTGTGGCGGTGCAGCCGTTGGCTCCAGTTACGGTCACAGCATAGCTGCCTGCAGGCGCGTTGGTAAGGTTTTGCGTGGTGGCGTTGTTGCTCCACAAAAAAGCGTAAGGCGCTACGCCACCCGACACGCTGAGATTGATGGTGCCATTGGGGAGGTCGCAGGTAGAGGGGATGGTGTTGTAATTGATATTGGGTATGTTGGGTTCATCGGGAATGGCGAAATCCGCCGTTTCTGAGCAGGAGCCGCCGCCGCTCACGGTCACGGTGTAGTCGCCGGCAGGCACGTTTGTCAGGTTTTGCGACGTGGCACCGGTGTTCCATAGGAACGTGTAGCTGCCCGTTGGCGAAATGTTCAACGTGATGCTGCCGTTTCCGCCGATGCAGGTGGTGCTGGCCACCACGTTGCCGTCCACAGTGATGGGCGGATTGTTGTTTCCGAGGTCAACCGTGGCAGTTTCCGTGCAGCCGTTGGCCCCGGTTACGGTCACGTCGTAGTTGCCAGCGGGCACATTGGTGAGGTTTTGCGTGGTGGCGTTGTTACTCCACAAAAATGTGTAGGGCGCTACACCGCCCGAAACGCTCAGCGTGATGCTGCCGTTGGGCAGATCGCAGGTGCTTTCGGTGGTGGTGGAGGAAACGTTGGGTGTGTTGGGTTCATCAGGCACATCAAACTGGGCGGTTTCGGTGCAAGTGCCGCCTGCGCTCACGGTCACGGTGTACGTGCCGGGGGGCAAATTGTTGATGTTGGGCGTGGTGGCGTTGGTGTTCCAGGAATACGTGTAGCTGCCTGTTGGTGACACGGTGACGCTAATACTGCCATTGCCGCCGATGCAGGTGGTGTTGGCCACCACGTTGCCGTCAATATTGATGGGCGGGTTGTTGTTGTCCACCGTCACTTCCTCCTCGTCGGTGCAACCGTTAGCACCGGTGACCGTGACCGTGTATGAGCCAGCTGGAATATTTGCTAAGTCTTCGGTGGTGGCACTGTTCGACCACAAAAACGTGTATGGGGTCACGCCACCAGTCACGCTTAGGTTTATGCTACCGTTGGGCAGGTCGCAGGTACTGGCCATTGGGTTGGCGGAAGCGTCGGGAGTGTTCGGGTCGTCGTCAATGGTGAATTCATTGGTGGCGGTGCAAGTAACACCGTTGGTCACGGTCAGGGTGTAGGTACCCGGTTCCAGGTTGGTGAGGTTGGGCGTGGTGGCGTTGTTACTCCACAGGTAAGTATAGTTGCCCGTGGGTGTCACATTGGTCGTGATGCTGCCGTTACCGCCGATGCAGGTGGTGTTCGGCACCTCGGTCCCGGTAATGGTCATCAAGATCATTGAGTCCAGTACGGTGTACATGCGCTCAATGGTGCAGCCGTTGTTGTCGGTTGCTGTGACGGTGTATGTACCCGCGCTGAGGTTGGTCAGGTCTTCCGTCGTCGGACCGTGGTCCCACTCGAACGTGTAAGGCGGGGTGCCATTATTGACATTGAAGTTAATGGCGCCATTGCCGACCCCGCAGATTTCGTTGGCAACGACACCTTGGGCTGTTAATGTAATCAAATTGACCTGCGAGCTGCCAGAAACAGTACCTGTGCAGTTACCGATTTGTGTAGTTACGCTGGCCAGCGTATAGGTACCCGGCTGTGTAACGTTGAGGGTGTACGGGTTTTCGCTGGTGGTAATAGGTGGTGGTTGGTTGGTACCGTTTCTTCGGTAAAGAAATGTCCATGGCCCTTCGCCCGTAAAGGTGACTGTCAGGGGGATCGGATCAGGGCTAGGGTCGTTGGCGCAAAGGACACCGCTGCCGGATATCTGCGCTGTGGGTCGGGGTATGACCTCGATTTCGATACAAGACGAATCGGCGTTTGCGTAGCACTGGTTGGATACTTCCACGCATAGTTCGACCGGGCCGCTGGCTGTGGACGACCAGTTGACGGTGATGGTTCGGGTGCCTTGACCAGTGATGGTGCCAGCACTGGCCGGGGTGAGTGTCCAGGTGTAAATGGTGGCGATGGGCACAGCGGCAATACTGTACGTGGAAGAGCTGGACGCACACACGGGCGACGGGCCGGTGACGGCTCCTGGTGGGCCGGGGGGAACACCTACCGTAGAGCCGGTAAGCACATCAATGGCATAATCACACACATTGCCCGCACATCCGTCAATCACAAAATAATAGATTTGGCCCACCACGAAGTTGTTGGACTCCAGTATAAACGGGTTTTGTGTGCAAGAGCATTGCAGGTCCATGGAGACCCAGGGAGGCCCGCAACCAGCATAGATACCCGCCTGCAAACCCATGTTCGGGCCATTGGAACAGTTGCTCGGAGTAACCTGAATGGAAATACTGGTGGTACCGGCAAAGAAGGCAAACCACTCGTCGTTGTTCAGCTGCCAGCCGGGACAGCCGGGAAAACCCTGCGGTGTGTTGTTGTTATTAATCTCGTTGCAGTAGCCGTCCAGATTTTCGCACAGAATCGGAGCCAGCAGGCAGGTGTTGCCGGCATCTGGAAATCCCGGAGGCGGACACTGAGAGAAAATTGGGGAAGAGATGACCGTCAGGAGAACGAACAACAGGAAGTAGAAAAATTTCATGTCTTGAAATTTTATATAAGCAGTACACAGGCACAGGGAGCGAAGGCAAAGTTAAAAAAGTTGACCTAACATACGTAATTTAAATACCCCGGCGGGCGAAACACCCAATCTGGTGTACGCTGTAGATGCCAGCAAGCCGTGATGCGCGGCCTGTTCTTTTTTGTAACCTGTTCGAAAAACCCTTCTGCTAATCCACTTCCCGCATCAGCACATAAAAATTTTCATCAACCTGAAAATGCCTGATTTTTAAACTTTTTGCTTGTACGGCCTGCCATTCCGAGGTCGGGTAAACAAACTCAAAACGGTCTCGCTCCACAGTCACCCGCACAGGCATGTTGAAGCCCGGCACACAGTCGGCCCAACGAAATTCGAGTTTGCTTTTTTTGAGGCGGTACTCCAGCACGGGGATATTGGTCTGGCGTAAATACTGATCGAACACCTTTTGCAGGTTTTTCCCTGACTTTTGGCTGATGTAGGCCTCAATCTGGGAGCCATCCACGGTTTGGTGGAAAAAATCGCGGTTGATGCCGCGCAGGATGCCGCGCCATTTCTCGTCGTCGTTCACGATCTGGCGAATGGTGTGCAGCATATTGCCGCCCTTGGGGTACATGTCGCCGGAGCCTTCCGAGTTCACGCCGTAGGCACCTACGATGGGCTGTTTGTTCTGAATCCCGGAGCGCGTACCCCGGATGTACTCCCCCCCGGCTTCCTTGCCAAAATGGTACTCGGTGTACAGCCCTTCGCTGTAGTTGGTAAAACTCTCGTGTACCCACATATCGGCTATGTCGCGATAGGTCACGTTGTTGGCAAACCACTCGTGGCCCGACTCGTGTATGATGATAAAATCCCACTTTTTGCCCCAACCGGTGCCCGACAAGTCGCGCCCGAGGTAGCCATTCATGTACCGGTTACCGTAGGTGACGGAACTCTGATGCTCCATGCCGAGGTAGGGTACTTCCACGAGTTTGTAGCCGTCTTCGTAAAACGGGTACGGCCCAAACCAGTGCTCAAAGGCCCGCAGCATTCCTTTCACCTGCTGGAACTGCTCCTTGGCCTTGTCGAGGTTTTCGGGCAAAACATAATAGTCCAGTGTGAGCAGCCCCCGTTCGCCTTGAAACGTGTCGGCGAAGTGTTCGTACACGGCAATGTTCAGGTTCACGCCGTAGTTATTGATGGGGTTTTTCACCTGCCATACGAAGGTCCGAGTGCTGTCGCCGTTGTCAGCCACAGATTGGAGGCGGCCGTTGGACACGTCCATGAGCGGCTCCGGCACTGTCACGCTGATTCGCTGCGAGTCCGGCTCATCATAGGCGTGGTCTTTGCAGGGCCACCATACACTGGCACCAAGGCCCTGGCAGGAAGTGGCCACGAAGGGGCGGCCCTGTTCGTCCTTCGACCAGCTGAAGCCGCCGTCCCACGGCGCACGTCGGGCCGCACGCGGTGTGCCCGAATACACCACGGTCAGGCTTTCGAGCGCACCGGGTGTTTGCTTTTTTTTCAGGTCAATGAGGTAGGCATTGGTACCGATCTGGCGTACGGCGAGCGGCTGGCCGTCCTGCTCGGCCCGTTCGATTCGAAGGGGCGGCTGGAGATCGAGTTGGAGCGCCTGGCCTGGCTGCAACACCCGGTATCGGACGATGTTGGTGCCAGCGATTCTTTTGGCATCGGGGCCTACCCGCACGCTCAGGTCATAGTACCTCAGGTCCCACCAGGCCCGTTCGGCAGTGATACTTCCGCGCAGGGTGTCGTCGAGGGTAAACTGCTGTTGTGCAACGATTTTTTGAGAAAAAAACAACGCCACGGCAAGGCAGGAGAACGAGAAAAAACGGGTTGAACGAGTCATTGTGAAAAGTGCTGATTTGTGAATGGGCCAATCGGCAGGAAACAGTGGTGAAACAAACAACTTTTTTCGTTTCAATCTTAATTCTGATCTTGGCGCAAACCTACGCGCCTTTGCGACACGTTTCGCAGCATTAGACCAAACACCGTTACTTCACTTAGTATGACCTGGTCATCCGCAATCCTTCAGTTTCGCGCCTACCTGCAGCTCGAGCGTTCGCTGAGCCGCAACACCTGGGAGGCCTATTTGGCCGACGTGCAAAAGTTCGTCCGCTACCTCGAGATCGAGGCCATCGATCGGCTGCCCCTTGACGTACGCCGCCCCGACCTCGAGCGGTTCATCCACTGGGTGAACGCCCTCGGGCTGGAGGCTACCTCGCAGGCGCGACTGATTTCCGGTATACGGGCTTTTTACAAATTCCTGTTGGTAGAAGACTTGCTCGATGAAGACCCGACCGATCTGATTGAAGGCCCGCGCCTGCGTCGCAAAATCCCCGTCGTACTCTCCGTACACGAAATCCAGCAAATGCTGGCGGTCATTGACTTGAGCGAACCCGCTGGCCTGCGCAACCGCGCCATGCTTGAAACATTGTACGCCTGCGGGCTGCGGGTGAGTGAACTCGTCAACATGCGCCGAAACAACCTGTTTTTCGAGGCCGGTTTTGTCAAAATTTTAGGAAAAAACAACAAGGAACGCCTCGTTCCTATCGGCACCGATGCCGCCAAGTATATCCAGCAGTACCTGACCCATGTGGTGGATGTGCAGGTCAAGATCAAGCCCGGCCAGGAGAGTTATGTTTTTTTCAACAACCGAGGCAGCACCATGAGCCGGATCATGGTTTTTTACATCATCAAAGACCTGGCTCTAAAGGCTGGCATTAGCAAAAACATCAGTCCGCATACGTTCCGGCACTCCTTTGCCACGCACCTCGTGGAAGGTGGTGCCGACCTGAAGGCCGTGCAGGACATGCTCGGCCACGAAAGCATCACCACTACCGAAATCTATACCCACCTCGACACCGAGTACCTCAAGGAAACGATCTACCTGTACCATCCCCGGCTCAAGTTTACAGATCGTCCGTCGTGACATCATTCGCTTTGTACTGCTTCCCAAAGTTGATAAACAACCCGACGAACAAAAAACGTCTGGCTGGCGGTACGATCGCCCGCGACGGGAACACGCCGTCGGCATCGGGCATTGTGCCAAACTGGTATCCGTACACCTGTTTAAAGCCCGGCAAATTGGTAGCCGATACATACAAAATGGTGAAATGCCCGCCGATATTGGTCAGGTAACTGGCATTGATGCTTAGGTCGTAATAGTTTGGCGTCCGGCCTTGGTTGAAGCCGCTGTGGTTAGGGTCGTTGTATGGGCGCGGTGACTGAAAGGCAAATGTAGCGCCGAAGGCTGTGTTCAGTTTAGGGAACCACTGCTTGTACACCACCGAAGCATTGTGCACAGCGGCGAAGGTCGGCACGGCCTGGCCGGGGAAATCCCGGTAGTCACGACGAGTATCAAGATACGAATATGACAACCAATAGTCGCCGTTTCGGATGGCGCTTCGGTTGCGGAAAAACACATCCACCCCGCGAGCATACCCGGAACCGTTGTTGTTGGCAGGGCCAAAGCCCTCGCTCGTCTTGACCAAGTCGCCGTAGGATTTATGATAAACTTCAACCCGAAACGTATGGCCGCCACGGATACGCTGATAGTTGGCCATCAGGTGCGTGGCGCGTTCGAAGCGCAAATCCGTGCCGAAGCGCATTTGCGCGTACTCCGGTGTCTGGAAAAATTGCCCTACAGCGAAAGCGATCTGTTCGTTTTTTCCCAAAAGGTAGGCTGCTGATAGTCGGGGGGCGAGGTTGGCGCGACCCAGCAGGGCGGAGTGCTCGGCCCGAAGGCCAGCCCGCACCGCTATCTTTGGCGAAATGAGCGCATCCGTTTCTACAAAACCTGCCAGGTAGTGCTCGTCAAGTAACGTGCCGAAGTGCTGGCCGTCCTCGTTACGGTAGGCCTCTTCGAACTGCCCTCGCAGGTATTCAGCGCCGATCTTGATCATCGCATTATCACCCCAGGCACGGGCGGCGGTGAACCGCATTTGGGCCGACTGTTGCGTTGCATCGTTTGCAAAGCCCGTGGACACTTGATCGCGGTTGTGGGTGTAGGCTGCTCCGGCAAACACAGCCCACTGGTCATTCCAAATATCGCGGTACGAGGCGTTGGCGTACAGGTTGTCGGCCAGAAGACGGAGCGGCACCGTTTCCTGGGGCTGAAACGGGTCCGGGTAGTGCATCGCCATATCCGAGCGGTTGGCAGAGAGGTAACCCTTGAGTATGCCCGTTTCGGAGGTTTGGTGACGGAAAATTAGTTCGCCTCCACCCGATTGCGGGGCGGTGGTCCAGTCTATCGTTTGCGGAACGAGCCAAAAATAGGGTGTCAGGTTGGCGTAGTTCGCCGATAAGGCCAGTGATGTACGTGCCCAACGTTGGGTGTGGGCCAGGCCGCCGCCTATGGACATGAGCGAGAGGCCTGTGGTGGTACTCGCGGGCAGGTCGTCGGAGTTCAGGATCAGGGCAGAAGACAGTGCCTGCCCGTATTCCGCGGAGTAGCCGCCGGTTGAAAACTGTACACCTTTGAACAGGAACGGTGAGAACCGGTTTCGTGCAGGCACGTTGGGCACTGAACTGTTATACGGGTTTTGCACATACAAGCCGTCAATGAATGTACGGGTTTCGTAGGCTGCGCCACCTCGAACGAGGATTTGGCCCGACTCACCGTTGCGCACCGTGCCCGGCAGCGTGGCGATGGCTCCGGCAATGTCGGCGGTAGCGCTGGCCGTGAGGGCGATATCCAACGGTGAC
>JBJXEZ010000227.1:0-6090 GCA_046153695.1 Saprospiraceae bacterium | reverse complement strand
TCGGGTACACCTCGTGCCGGATATCGTAATTGTCCATCACGGTGCGTTCCAGGGTAGGCGTGCCGATGTTGAAAAAGCCGTTTTTGGTATCAAATTGCTCGAACGGGGCCAGTTCGCGCAAATTTGGGCGGGCCAGCGTACGGGTAGCGGCAAGGCGAATGTTGGATTTTTCATTGATCCCGTAGATCAAATTGCCGGAATACAACCAGTCGGTCAGGTCCAACTGGCTGGGAGCAAGCATGGTGTCGAGACTTACCACAAACAGGTCAGTCGTTTCTACGCGAGCGCCAGCAACGGCCTTGAGGCGGGGTGTGAGGCTGTACACCAACATACCGTAGCCTGCCATGATTTTCTGGTTTCCGTTGTAGAAATTTTTGTTATTGATCTGGTTGATGTAGTGGTAACCGATATTGTAGCGCTGTACCGACCCGTCCGCCTTGAACGTCGTGTCAACGACGCCAAAATTACTGTAATCAAAAAAGGCATCGAAGTTGCCGCGGAAGCTATTGAAAAAGCGGTCAACAGGGATGTCCGAATGGCGGTTGTGGAGGAACTGGTACTCGGAAAAATCGCGGGTCATTTTGCTGTACAGGCCGCCGAACTTGATCTGGTTGGCGCTGCTGCGGCTGTTCAGGAAGGGTACCGAAACGTCCAGTTTGAAATCCTGTGACTCGTCGTTGAGGTCGCGCCAAAAGTGGAATGGCGGGCGGAATTCGGCTTCGTTGATCTCAAAACGCTCTTCCTGATTGTCGTCTGTGTAATTGATGTAAGCAAAGAACCGCGTGTCCGGCTCTTTTTGAAATGACGTATTGGTGGCACCGCTCCAGCGGATTTCGGTATCGTTTAGTTCAGCGAAAACGTGTTTGCCGCTGAGCTGATACGACACATACTGCCGGCGGGCAAACTCCAACGAATTGGTATTATACTCCGCTGATGGTGTAGATAACTGACCTACCCATGTGCCATTTTGGGAACGGCCGGAAATGTCGGTATCGTTGTTATAGATCACATTGGCACTGATGCCGTGGTTGCTGCCGAGTTGGTAAGTCAGGTTGAAAAGCCCGCCCAAGTGGGGAGTTTCGGTGCTTTTGGTTTCGTTAAGCAGTTGGTAGCCAAAAAGCGCAGGCGAGCTGTTGTTCAGCCAGGTATTGACCGCTCCGTTTTCGTAGTGGGTAAACTCGCGCGAGTAGTTCACGCCGAAAGAATAGCCGAGTGTGTTGCCGAACAGTTCCATGTTGTCGCCAATGGAAAAATTGATCCCATGGTTCAGTGGCGCTGTTTTTGGAGTTGGCGTGAAGGTGTTGCTCATCTGGAAAGAGGATTCGTTGATGAGGTTGCGCAGGCCGTTGTACGTCTCGCTGGGGTTACGGGCGTTGAGGTATGCGCTTTGGCTGAGTTGGAGGCGATTAGCCGGATCGAGCAATAGTTTGGGCAAATCGCGGCCCCCGTCATCGAAACCGAGCCAGTCTGTACTGCCTGCGTCGCGGCCGTGGCCGAGGAAATTGTCGTTGAACGTTGCCTGCGTGTTGTAGGAGGCGTTCATGCCGAAGTAAAGGGTAAACTTGTCGGGAATGGACTTGGTCGTGATATTGACCAAACCTCCGGAAAAATTGCCCGGTTGATCTGGCGTGAAAGTTTTCAACGTCACGATGTTGTCAATCATCTGGGAGGGGATCAAATCGAGGCTCGAACTATTGCGGTACGGGTCGGTGCTGGGCATTGTGATGCCGTTGAGCTGCGAAATCGAGTACCGGTCGCCCAAGCCACGCATCACGATATACTTGCCCCCTTCGACCACAGCACCCGTCACTTGTTTCATGGCATCGGCGGCATTGGATACGCCCGTGCGGCTGATTTGCTGGGAAGAAATACCGTCCTGAATAGACAACGAGCGCTTTTGCAGGGCGATGAGCGAAGCGTCGGTGTTTTTGATGGTGGTGGAAACGATGACCACCTCGGCGATCAAGGCAGACTCCGTACCCAACACAAAATCCAGGGTGTTCAACGCGCCAGACCTGGCCTCAAATTTTTCAATGGTTTGCGGTGTAAATGCCGTGTAAGAAGTCGTAATGGTGTACATGGCCGGGTCAACTTCAAATCGGTAGTTGCCATCGTAGTCGGTCACAGCACCGCGCGTGTCGCCGGTGGCTGCTATGGCTTTGATGGTCACCCCGATCAGGGACTCGCCAGTTTCTTTGTCAATAACTTTACCTGCAATAGTCGCTTTTTGGGCAAACACCGGGGCGAAGCCAAATGCGAAAAAAAGAATCAGTAGGAAGGAAGAGCGGTAGGAATTGAAAAAATTGCTCATAACAAAAGTATAGGTGTTTAAATTGAAATTGGCAGCAGGTTTTTCGCCGGTGCGAGAAGCCTGCTGCCAGTTGTATTGCGGATTACTTGTTTATTCTACCATGAGTTTTTTGGTGGTAAACTGTCCGTTTTCTGCGATGAACCGGATCAGATACAGGCCTGTGCCCAAAGCGTTGATGTCTACCTGTTGCACGCCGCTTTGCAGGGCAATGCGCTGCTGCATCAGGCGGCCCGACAGGTCGTAGATTTCGATGCTGACCGGTTCGTCAAAAGTCGATTTGACGGTAAACATGTCGCGTGCCGGGTTCGGGTAAATGGTGAACACGTTGCTCAGATCAGCATCATCGGTGCTAACAGTCGGACAGGGTTCGATCGGCGTAGGTGTCAGGTGGTTGTTGCGATCCAGAGCCGTCCAGTCGCGTATCCACAGGTTGTTCCACGAGTCGCTAAAAGCGCCTTTGAAGTTAACCGTGCTGAAGAAAATATCTCCGGGCACGGCGGCGAGCGGCGTGCTGTAAGCGGCACCGATCGTGCAGGGGCGCGGGTCGAGCAGTTCGTTCTGGTCGCGGCTGATCGAGCGGATGTAGGGCGAGTTCAGCGAAGTCTGGTTGGTCTTCAGATGAGCGATAAGGGCTGCTGCGCCTTTCTCTTCCGCCGTTGCACTCACGCGAATAATGCCCGTTGCGCCGGTGTCTATCGTCGTGAAACTACCAATTTTGTAAAACACGTTGTTCAGCAGTTTCAACTCGCCAGCGACAAGTTTGGAGTAGGCATCGTTCACGCCAGCCGCCTTGTCTTGAACTTCCAGGCCCTTGGCCTTCATGTCCGTAACGATACAGTTGGCCACTGTGCCAGCCGTGCCGGCGCGCAGGTTCCAGCCCACGGGGTTGGAAGCGGCGGCACCCACACCGGAGCCGATGTGTGTCCAGTTGTACACCGTCGGGTTGGAGTACGGCGTGCCGTCGTCGGGCGTGGTGCCGTCGCATTCGCCGCCGGAGTCAGCAACATCTGCACGCTGGATGGAGAACCAGAACTGGCCCTTGCCTGTGTACACCTCGTCCCAGTCGTATGAATCATCCTCAGCAAAAGCGACTACAGCGTATTTCACGTTCGGTGCGCCGCCGAAAAATTCGATGCCGTCGTCCGAGTTGGCGTAGATTTCAATGTACTCCAGCGTGGTGCCGCTGCCGACTCCACCGAGGCTCAAGCCGTTCAACTCGCTGCCGGAAGCAATCTGCCGGCCACCGTGGCGAATGGATACATAGCGCAGCACGCCGGAGTTGTCGGCATTGTTGCTGCCGCCGTAGAATCCGCGTACCTCCGTTGTCGGGATGCCTTCCAGAATTGCTGTCGGGACACCGTTTTTCTGCGTGACACCATTGCCCAGCAGCGCCAGACCGCCCCACAGGGCGTTGTCCTTCGGGCCGAGGTCGGTGGGGTTGGTAACGTCGTCGGCTTCGGCAGTGAAGATGATCGGCTCGGCAGCGGTGCCGTTGGCGAAAATCTTAGCATTGCGGGCCACGATCAGTGCCGAGGGGTTGCCCACGTCGGCGCGTGGCGTGAATTTTACCACCGTGCCCGCTTCGATTGTCAGCGTGGCGCAAGAGTCAACAAACGTCAGGCCGTCCACCACGTACACTTTGTCCTTCGTCCACGTCACATTGTCGCAGGCCTTGATCGAAGCGTCGTTGACGAAAACCGTCTGGTTGTTGTTGTCCAGGTCTTTGAGGTGGTTGTTGCGGTGCAGGGCCGTCCAGTCGCGCAGCCACATGCCAGCGGCAAAGGGAGGAAAGGCGCCTTTGTAGTTCACTTGCGTGAAAAAAGCGTCGCCAGCGGGGTAGGCGGCCAGGTCGCTGTTGACCGTGTTGCCGCCCGTCGGGCGTGGGTCAAGGTTGTTGTCCTGAACACGGCTGATGCCCTGGATGCCCGGGTTTGCAATCGTGTTTTTGTTCGTTGTCAGGTGGGCAATAAGGGCTGCTGCGCCTTTCTCTTCCGCCGTTGCACTCACGCGAATAATGCCTGTTGCACCGGTGTCTATCGTCGTGAAACTTCCGATATTGTAGAACACGTTGTTCAGCAGTTTCAACTCGCCAGCGACAAGTTTGGAGTAGGCATCGTTCACGCCAGCCGCCTTGTCTTGAACTTCCAGGCCCTTGGCCTTCATGTCCGTGACGATGCAGTTGGCCACTGTGCCAGCCGTGCCGGCACGCAGGTTCCAGCCCACAGGGTTGGAAGCGGCGGCACCTACACCGGAGCCGATGTGTGTCCAGTTGTACACCGTTGGGTTGGAGTACGGCGTGCCGTCGTCGGGCGTGGTGCCGTCGCATTCGCCACCGGAGTCAGCAACGTCTGCACGCTGGATGGAGAACCAAAACTGGCCCTTGCCCGTGTACACCTCGTCCCAGTCGTATGAATCATCCTCAGCAAAAGCGACTACAGCGTATTTCACGTTCGGTGCGCCGCCGAAAAATTCGATGCCGTCGTCCGAGTTGGCGTAGATTTCAATGTATTCCAAGGTAGTGCCGCTGCCGACTCCACCGAGGCTCAGGCCGTTCAACTCGCTGCCAGAAGCAATCTGCCGGCCGCCGTGGCGGATGGACACATAGCGCAGCACGCCGGAGTTGTCGGCGTTGTTGCTGCCGCCGTAGCTACCGCGGGGCTCAGTAGTGGGAATGCCTTCCAATTGTACAGGCGAAACACCATTTTTTTGTGTGATGCCGTTACCGAGGATGGCCAGACCGCCCCACAAGGCGTTGTCTTTCGGACCCAGATCGGTGGGATTGTTTACATCATCGGCTTGGGCCGTGAAAATGATCGGCTCAGCGGGGGTGCCGTTGGCGAAAATTTTACCGCCAGCAGCCACGATTAGAGCCGAGGGATTGCCCAAATCGGCGCGTGGCGTGAATTTCACCACTGTGCCCGCTTCGATGTTGAGTGTTGAGCCATTTTCTACGAAAACGAGGCCGTCAAGGAGGTACACCTTGTCCTTCGTCCAGTTGATTGTCTGGCCAGGCTGGATGTCAGCATCCGTGATGTTCACCACCGTTTGTGCATACGACTGCAAGCTCAAACTGGTAAGCAACATGTGGAGGTAAAGAAATTTCTTCATACTTGATTTATTTTTGTGCCGCAAAGGAACCGATCAAATGTTAAGTCCATATTAAATCACTTTGAAGCGTGATTTTTTTCACGGTACAAACCCAACTACTTGCTGCTTGCTCGTAGTCTGTGGGAAAAAAGCAACCTTGTGTTATGAAAAAAATGTTCGTTTTTCTTGCCCTCTTTTCAGCCTTGAGCTGTAGCAAAGAAGCCGATGCCGACTTCGACTATTTCATTTTCGGTTACGCCCACGGATTTTGTGTTGGCAACTGCGTCACGGTGTTCAAATTAGATGACGGCAAGTTGTTTGCTGATGACGACGCATCGTACACGGAACTGGCTACACCAGCCATACCATTTCAGTCCACCAGCCTGCCGTCAGAAAAAGTAGCCCTCGCCAAAACGCTTCAGGCGCAAATACCTGCCGCATTGTACAATGAACCGGACGGCAACGTTGGTTGCCCCGACTGCCGCGACCAGGGCCTGTTTTATGTGAAAATCAAAACGGGAGGCACCGTACGCGAATGGCGCATTGACCGCGATAAACAGGAGTACGCTGCGTTTTGCGATTCGATTTGGAACACGGTGGAGCAGTTGAAGTAGCCTCAACACGTTTCCACTCATTAGGCGAATCAGGCGAACATGAGCCATCCCGAATTTTCGTGGATGGCTCATGTTGTT
>JBJXEZ010000222.1:0-4220 GCA_046153695.1 Saprospiraceae bacterium | reverse complement strand
GTACAGACTTATATATCAGCGTGGTAGCATTGCACCTGGTCAAAAGGCCATCTGTTAGATTGCCGAGGAAAGCATCGCTGATGCCTTGTTTTTGGTGCAGACTGAGCACCAGGTCCGTGATTTTATACTCTTTGACTACGTTGATGATGCCGTTGACGATATTCGGATCGTAACGGAGCAGTTCGTGGAGGCTGTTGTCCGTAGAAGCTGCGGCTACACTTGCCTGATCGAGCAGTTTTTTGGCTTTTTTTTCTGCAACGACATCGTCAGTTGAATAATCGAGCACATGGAGGGCGTACAGGCCGTTTTTATTTCGTCTGGATTTGACGGTAATGCTCAGATTGATGGCTTCATTGGTAGTGTCGGGGTTATTGATGGGCAAGAGTATCCGCTCCTCGGTTTCATGGTCGCTGCCAGTTCCGGCTTCGGAAGTTTCGTGCAAGGCAATATTACGGGCACCTTTTTGGGCCACAAACGTAGCCACCGTGCAGGTGACTATGATCATCAGGATGGAGCCGTTCAGCACGTTTTCGTTGAGCAACCGAACTGGCTCACCGGTATCCGTTTTGCCGAGCACGATGTTGTAGCCCACCAGTACTACTGCCAGAGCGGCGGCTACATGTGCGTTGCTCAGACCAAAGATGACCCGGCGTTCGTCTGCAGAAAACCCGAATGTTTTTTGGGTTGCCCACGAAGCGAGGAACTTGCCTGTCATGGCTACGGTGGTCATGGCGGCGGCCACTTTTAGCGTTTCAAAATCCTTGACAAAAACCCGATAGTCCACCAGCATACCTACACCGATAAGGAAAAACGGAATGAACAGGGCATTGCCTACAAACTCGACGCGGTTCATCAGCGGCGAAGTATGCGGGACGAGGCGGTTCAATGCCAGCCCGGCAAGGAAAGCCCCGATTATAGCTTCCACGCCTGCGGCCTCGGCCAAAAACGCGGCGAGAAAAACCATGCCGAGCACAAAAATGTACTGGGAAACATTGTCGTCGTTATGTTTGAAAAACCAGCGCCCGATGACGGGAAAACCGAACATAACTGTCACTCCGAACAGCAGTACCGAACCGGCCATTTTGATCCAGAAGTCGTTGGGAATATTGCCGGTGGCTGTGCCTGCCACTGCTGCCAACACGAGCAGAGCCAGCGTGTCGGTGATGAGCGTTCCACCTACGGCAACCGTGACGGCACGCGTTTTGGCAATACCCAGTTTGCTCACGATTGGGTACGCGATCAGGGTATGCGAGGCAAAAATACTGGCCAATAAAATGGCCGACGGCAGCGAGTATTGAAGAACCCACAACCCCGTGGCAATGCCCAGAGACATCGGAATGGTGAACGTGAAGAGGCCGAAGACAACGCTCTTTTTGCTATTTTTTTGGAAAATATTCAGGTCAATTTCGAGTCCGGCCATGAACATGATATACAGCAGCCCCACCGTGCCAAACAGGATAATGCTACTGTCACGCAGCATGAGATTCAGCCCGTGTGGCCCGATGATGGCACCCGCTATGATCAACCCAATCAGGTGCGGAATCTTCAACTTGTTCAGTAGAATGGGCGCAAAGAGGATGATGAACAGGATCAGGGAGAAGATCAGTACCGGGTTTTTCAGCGGCAGCGAAAGGTCGAACAGGTAGAACAGGAGCATGGAGTGTAGTTGCAGGCGGGCCAAAGTTAGCGGCAATATTTTTGGCCAACACCGCGTTTTGCCGCCGTCCCCTGTTAATTCCCAACCGTACCAACATTTATTGCGGTGCTTCCCCCCTTCAATGCCCGGTATTTGCCTACTTTTGCGACCAATTTTCAGAAAACCGCAGTACGCAAAAGAATCCCGCTTTTCCCAAATGTTAAACTTGCTTTGACTAACAGCAAATTAGGTCGGCATCGAATCTCTTGGTTAATCCCGTACCCGTACCGATCTTTTCATCTTTCATTCCAATCTTCGTCCGCATGCACAAACTTCTAATCCCGCTGATTTTTTGCTTCACAGCAACTATCGCAAACGCCCAAGTCCCGACTCTTATTAAACGTGGAACCGCCAAGCCAAACGCCCAACCTTCGCCAGAGGGTGCCTGTTCGGCAGGTACGTTTACATTCGGGCCTATTCTCGGTGAGAGTAACGACAACACACCCGACACACTTTTCCTTTGTCAGGGCGACTCCATGTGTGTCACACACAACGGCGACGCGATGTTTATGGACCCCGATCCGAGTACTCCGGCGGGCATCGCTTACGCCTTTTACAAGTACCTGCCAACCAAGGACGGCGATGAAATGGCTGTTTTGAGTGACACCAGCTTGTGGCCCGGTGCTTCAAACGGCTTTTTCGCGACGCAAGGGCCAGCCAATGGCAACCATTGTTTTTTTAACAACGGTTCCATTACCATGTCGTCCATTTTTGGCCAAAATAATCCAGTGGCCGTAACATTTGCGCCAATGACCATCACCGATTACGCGAACGGTCTGCTCGAACCCGGCTGTGTGGACGTTGGCATAAACGAGGCCTTTACCATTGTCTACCTGAAGCCGATAGAAATCATCAGCATCAATACAAACTTCACGGACGACTGTAAGGGCAAATTCCGTTTGCAGGGTGGCTACCCCGAATGGGACAAAAACGAAACGTACACCGTGAGCATTTTTCTAAGCACCGACCCCAGTGTTCGGGCGCTCATTTACACCCCGCCCTTCCAGATCAAGGACGGCCTTGATGTTATTTTTTCCGTGCCGCAGCCTGGCGTGTACACCATCGTTGTAGAAGACGGGAAAAGCTGCGGAGTTACCGTGCAAATCAACATGAATGGCTGCACGCCAGGCAACAATGTAACTATTGCCATGCCGGAACTCACTGTGCCGCCCGATTCGAGTATTTGCGTGCCGGTGACTGTCACCAACTTCCAAAACATCCTTGGTTCCTCATTTTCAATTGTTTGGGACCCGACCGTGTTGCGTTACGACAGCATAACCAACCCCAATCCTGCCATTGGAGGCAACATGTTTGGTGCAGCCAACGGCAATTTGAACGAAAACGAGGCCATCAATGGCTTCCTTGGCATGGTGTACTCGGATTTTGCTGGCACCACCAATGTGCCCAACGATTCTGTGCTTTTTGAAGTCTGTTTCACGGCCATTGCGCCACTCGATTCCTGTACAACTCTGGATGTTGGCAGTTTCCCTACGACAGTTACAATGGATGATGCATTCGGCGGTGAACTCGCTGTCACAGTGGATACCGGCTCCGTATGCGTTGACTTTTTCCCGCTTGTAATCCAATCGTTTATCAATAAACTAAACTGCGATAACACAGCCCAGTTGGGCGTAAACATCACTGGTGGTCAGGGGCCGTACGAGGTCATTTGGCGCACATGCCCCGGCGTCATAGGGGGTATTTCGGTGTCCAACATAGCCACTACGATACTGACCCTGCCCGTGGCTGAAGGTTGTTGGGAAATCTGCGTTACCGACCTGAACGGCCTCGGCACACAGATCTGCCAAACGCTCAACGTCATCATCCCCAGCCTCGGCGCTACGATGGCTGTAGTACAACTGCCCACTTGTAACGGCGCATCCAACGGCTCCGTCCGTGCCGACGTGACCATTGACGGCGTACTTATCCCCAACCCGGGGCCGAATTTCACCTATGCCTGGAATACAATGCCTGTGCAGATCATGCAGACCATATCCGGCCTGCCGCAAGGTAATTATCGTGTGACGGTGACCGATCTCAGCACCGGTTGCACACAAGTTGCAGCAGGATCGCTCAGCCAGCCGCCAGCCATCACGGTGAACCCGACGATCACGCCCGCTACCTGTCCCGGCATCGCCGACGGGTCTATTACCCTTACCGCCGCTGGCGGAACGCCCGGCCCTGCGGGCAGCCAATACTTGTTTCAGTGGGAATACTCGCCTGATTGTCAGCCGAACAACTTCAGCCCAGACGATAATGGGGCTGGTAACCCGTTTGTTGCCACTGGCAAAGCCGCTGGCTGCTACTGCGTGACCGTGACCGATGCGAATGGCTGCACCTTGATAGATTGCGTGGAAATCACAAATGCCCGCGATGTACGAATTGACACCATACTAGTTTCCGATCCGTCGTGTTTCGGGCTGTCAGACGGCTCTATTCAGGCCCAGATACTGGCCAACCCCGCATTTGTCAACCCGAACTTTTTGTTTTTCTGGAATCCGGTACTACCTCCTCCCGCCACCCC
>JBJXEZ010000351.1:0-7425 GCA_046153695.1 Saprospiraceae bacterium | reverse complement strand
GGTTGTACAACCAGAAACCCTCCAACCGGTTAATGAATCAACAGCTTGTCTACCCAGACTTGATTGGCCGTTTGTATGCGCACAGCATACCAGCCTGTCAGAAGGTTTTCCGAGCCAAGTACGACATGGCGGTCGCCGTTTCCGAGCGGTACAGGCAAGGAGTAAACGACACGACCTTCGGCATTGATTACGTCTATGGCGAGCGGCTGCCAACCGGCAGGCACTAGCAATCGGGCACTGCCTGGTCGAGCCGGATTGGGATAAATGAGTGGCAGGCCAGCGCTGGACGAGCCGGGGAAAGTTAGGTTACTCGTTTGCAGGAGGCCCTTGCGGGGGCCGTCCAGCACATTTTGCACCAAAGTTGCCTGGCCTTTCGTGAACATATTCATGCAGTCTTCGCTGGAGTAATCCATGTAGTTTTCCACGAGGTCGGGCATGTCGGCATTATAAAACGGCTCTGTGTTTGGGCAGGAGTTTTTGGTCGTATCGCAATCCGCTGCTGATTCTGCATTGGCAAAGGGCGTGTCGTTAATGCCGTCGCTTTGGTCACAGTCGTTGGGGGAACCGAAGCCGCCGCCATCGCCCCAGATATGGCGAAGGCCGAGGTAGTGCCCCACCTCATGAGTTGCGGTGCGCCCACGGACGACAACAGGGCCGGGCGCTCCGGGAATTTCTACCATATTGGGGTTATTGCGCCCCACAACGCGGAAGTCTAACACTACACCGTCTTCTTCGGCGGTGGGGGCACCGCTATCGGGGGGCCAGTTACCAAGGTTATTCGGAGGGAAGGCAAAGCCGAGGATTTGTCCCAGTTCAATCCCGCCAATCTCAATGGGCTGGATTTTGCATATCCAAATGTTGATAAATTTGGAAGGGTCGCGTGCATCGCTGCCGCCCTGGCCAGTGTTTTTTAGATTGCTCAGGAGACTGGTTCCGAACAGGTCGATTTCAAAGAGCGTGTTAGTTTGTACACGCTTGATCTCGGCAAGTTCAAAGTGGATGTCCGTGTTGCCAGCCACGTGCTGGAAGATCGCCCGAAGCCGGGCCGTGTCGGGGTTTTGACGGTTGTAGTCCTCGTTCAGCACGGTCATCTGGTTGAGGATGATGCTGTCGTGCAGATTTTCTTCCGGGTTTTTCCACACGACATGTACTACCACACGCACGGTCTTGGGTGAGCGGTCAGCAGCGACGGAGCGGCGCAGGTTTTCTTCAAAACTGGTCTGAAACGTCTGGTGTAAAGCGGGATAGCGGTTGCGAACGATGTGATCGAACACCTCATTGCCGCAAATAACGGGCAACGCCGTACCGGTTTGGCCGAAGGCGAGGGTTGTCAAAAAAAGAAATGGAAAAATGATGACCCGGGAGAACAGGCCAGGATTGAACATCGTTTGAATTTGTGTAATGGGTGATTGCGTTCGTTGTTTCATGGTAAAATTTTGGTTAGCACTCAGCAAAGATAAGAAGCAGTGCCTAACAACGCTGTTTTGATTCTGTATGGCATTGTACAATGAAGACAAATCCAGTAAAAGCGTATTTAACAAGCCTGGCCAGGAACCTGACTTTTCCAAAAAACTGGCAAACGCACCGACCGCATAGCGGGCTTTTTCAGATTACCTTTATCCCCGTTAAAAACCTGCTCTGCTTTTTTATGTAACAATCTCTGTATCGTATGTCAAAATCCAAACTCTCACTTAGCGACCTCAAGGTCAATAGTTTCGTCACCACGCTCGATGAAGCGCAGATGGGCCATGTCAAAGGCGGGCACTACATTGTTCGCGGCCGCCGCTACACCTACCGTACACGATGGACTACCGTGGATACCCGCTCCGACGAGCAAGAGTCCATGACCATTCCGTTGTCCAAAAACAATGTGCGCGGTTTTTGATTCTATGTAGTGCGTCCGGCTATCGAATTCGACGTGCCCATTTCTTTCGCACGACATCTGCAAACGTTTGCCCTGTGATCTTGGCCTCCAGCCAGGCTTCGAGGTCGAAGGTCTGGAGCAGCGCATGTGTTTCGGGCCAGGAAGCCAATTGAGTGATTTCATCTTGCATTTTGTTAAATGCAATGTGTTGGTCATCACTGTTCCTGGCTCGCATGAGCTCAGGCATAAGGTGAAAAAACCGCCGCTCCAGATCGTAGAGGCGGTTCTTTTTTTGCAAAAACCGTGTAGCCGAGCGCAGCAGCGAGTCCAAAAGCGTCGTGTTTCCCATTTCAAAATGCAGGATTAGCGCCAAGATTCGAGCGAGGCTCTGCAGGTCTTCGCGTTCCACAGTACGGGGCTGGTTGAGCCACTGGTTCAGGTAATCAAGCGCCGCCCCGAAGTCGCCGCAGCCAAAGCAAATGCAACAGTATTGAATGAGGAAACTGGCCGTTTCATAATCCTGTGGATCAAAGCGCCCTGCTTCGGTCTGGCAACGCTCCATCTCTCGCCGCGCCTCGTCGAAGGCACCAGTGTAAATGCACAATACAAACATGTTGGTGAAGTACTGCCGGTGGATTTTCAGGCGGTCATCCTCCGTCAAAGGGGTTAACTGACGCAATTTTTTCAGCGTGGTGCGCACCTCGTCGTAGCGCTCCAACAGGCCGCACGACAGGATGAAATTGCTCAGCGCAGCGATGTAGTCCGCCAGATTTTCTTGCATGAAATGCGGCTGCGATTCCACCAATCCAATCAGTTTAAGACCGGTTTCGTAAAACTGCTCGCGCTCCGAAGCGGCGTAGTGGTATAGGTTGAGTGTGCGGTAGTATAGCACCCGCGCCGTGTGTGACAGTGCCCTTTCGGGATCGCGCAGCAGTTCGTGCTGTACGATGGTATGCAGGCGTTCTGCCCGTTCGTGGCCGCGCTGCAGCGCCTCGCGTTTTATGGTAGCATAAGCCCGAAAAAACAGCTCGCGGTAGGCTGCAGCATTGCGCAACTGATCCAGCGTATGCTTCTCGACAAACTGGATGTGCTCAAACTGTTTATGCAAAAAATCCACATCCATGCGGGTGTAAGCAAGGTGCTTTTCCCAGCGCAGGATTTCCAGCAAATGTGCAAAGCATTCGTACTGGCGGGCTGTTTTGGTGGCTTTTTGCAGCAGATCGCGACAAGCATCGTAGTGCCCGCGCTTGAACAGAACAGCCACACTCTGCAACTGGTGATTGAGCCGAAACACAACCGAGTGCTGCTCATCGAAAGCCTGCAGGCTTTTTAGAACCAAATCATACAAATAAGCCTTGAGCTCGGAGTATTTGCGGGTCTCCACGAATTCGCCCAGGTAGATTTTCCCGCGCAACACCTCATCATCGAAGGTAGCCATTTCCGACATGGCATCGAACAACTGGAGGTACTTGCTGGCACGGTCAACCTTTCCGCCTACATACAGGTGGAAGTAGCGCTTTTCATGCGCCGTCATCCCGCGAACGAGGCGATACAATTTGTCGGAAGGCGTCTTGGACATGGTTAGTTGCCCTGCGTAGCCCACTCTGACACGGAACGCAACGTCGGGCAGGCAAAAGTGCCGCTTTTTTACCAACTGGCCAAATGGCACGCACTCCAGGAACCTGACTTATCCAGTAAACTTGGGTTGGTAGCGGTCGCATGTGCCGATACCTTTGCTCCATCATTTTTTTCAAAATCTGTGCTGCTATGTTGACTGCTATACCGTACCCGCCCGCCGCCGAATTTATCGAACCTGTCCGAAACAGCGCGCTCACCGTACCGCTACTTCCCGACCTTGTTCGCCCCAGTGACCTTGGGCAACGCGCCAGCACCAACGAATCGGGAAAAGCCAGCAAGGTAGTTTTACCTACCATGGACGGTTTGTGTTTTGAAAAAGTGAAACACATCGCCTACCTCGAAGCGAGCGGCAACTACACCGTGCTGCATTTCCTCGACGGACGGCAAATTTTGGTTTGCCGCACCCTGCGCGAGGTCGAGCTCATGCTGCCTGTAGCAGCGTTCGTTCGGATTCACCGTTCGCACACCATTCATTTGCGCCACATAAAAAAATACGTGCGGGGAAAAGGCGGCCACGTCGTGCTCCAAAACAGCGCTACCCTCACCGTTTCTGCCGGTCAGAAAGATACCTTCCTTGATGCCTTAAAATTGTTTTTTAATCAAGAGTAAAAGTTGCTGCAACCGCCTACGGTTTTAAGAACGTATTGGGGATTTTCTACCGGAGGCATGGGCCAAAAATAACGCAGGTCGTCCCGGCACCCGGGAACGACCTGTGTTAAAAATGACGTCACTTGTGACTAAAACGCCCAGTTAATTATTCCACCAACACCAACCGCTTCGACACTACCTGACCGCCGCCGCGCACACTTACGGTGTACAGCCCGGCAGCCGCACCCGCTTCGCGCAGGTTCACCGGCAATTTCATATCGGTTACCGCTTCTACTTTGCGCTCCCAGATCAACTGACCCAGTTCGCTGTAAATCGATACCACCACCGTTTCACCCGCAAAATCGCCCAATCCGATGAGCACCCGGTCGGTGGTCGGGTTGGGGGTCAGGTCGATTGTTTTGAGTGTTGCGTGTTGCGTTTTGAGTGGTTGCTCGTCGCGGTCTGCGGCGGGCGGTGCGAAGGACGACTTCAGCACGGTGAACGTTTGCACATGTACTTTCAAGTTGCCGCACTGGTCGGTGGCCGTCCAGGTGCGCGTCACAGTGTAACCCGTAGAGCAGTCTCCGGGCGATTGCGTTTCCTGCAGTGTCACGGTCGGCGTGCCGCAGTTGTCTATGGCGTTCGGTGTCACTGGCAGCGGCACGCAGTCGGGCGCACACACCACCGTCACGTTGGCCGGCGGGTTGGTGAACGTCGGTGCCTGCGTGTCCTGAACCGTTATTGCTTGCGCCGTGATCGTCGAGTTGCCGCACAGGTCGGTGGCCCGCCAGGTCCGGGTCAGGGCATAGTTGTACAGGCAGTTGCCATTGGTGCGCACCTGGCCCAGGTAGGTGATGCTCACCGGGCCGCCGCAGTTGTCGGTCGCCACGGGGTTGCCCGTTGCTGGCGGCGACTGGTGGCACTGGATGGTCACATTACCCGGCACGGACGTGAACACCGGAGCGGAATTGTCGCGCACGGTGATGGTCTGCGTGGCCGCCGTGCTGTTTCCGCACACGTCGGTGGCACGCCATGTCCGGTTGATCTGGTAGTTGCCCGGGCAGGTGGCGTTCATGGTGGATTGGCCGAGGTAAACAATCGTCACGTTGCCGCCGCAGTTGTCGGTGGTCGTAGCGGTGCCCACTGTAGGCACTGGATCGGTGCAGGCAATGGTCACGTTTGGCGGCACCGTGATGGCGGGCTTGCCGTTGTCCACCACCGTGATGCGCTGGGAGATCGAGACGGTGTTGTTACAGTTGTCGGAGGCCACCCAACGGCGCGTCAGGGTGTAAGCGTTGGCACAGGCGCCGTTCGTCTTGCTCTGGCCGATATACGATATGGCCACGCTCACGTCGCAGTTGTCCGTAGCCGTCGGGTTGGCCACGGCGGGTATGGCGCTGCACTGTACCGTGACATTGGCCGGAACGGACAAAAACGCCGGTTTTTGCGTGTCAATGACTGTGATCCGTTGTGTCCGCGTGCGGGTGTTGCCGCAGGCATCGGTGGCCGTCCATTGGCGGGTCAGGACGTAACTGTCGGTGCAACCGCCGTCCACCCTGTTTTGGCCGTTGTAAGCGATATGAACGGTTCCGTTGCAATTGTCAGATGCTGTTGGGTTCCCCACAGCGGGCACGCTGTTGCACTGCACCGTTATATTGGCCGGCGAAAACGTGAACACCGGCAAGGTGTTGTCGTACACCGTGATCGTCTGCGAACAAGAAACCGTGTTCCCGGCTCCGTCCGTCACTTGGTAGTACCGGTCGACCTTGAAACGGTTGATGCACGCCACGTCGTAGGGCAGCGTGGTATACAAATGCTGCTTGGTGATCGAAACACAGTTGTCCGTGCCGCTGACCAAGGCCGTGTTTGGCGCGGGCAAGAGACTGGCGCATTGCACGGTGACAGGGCCGGGGCAGGTGATCGTCGGGTCTTCGTCGTCTCCAACTGTAACCGTGAACGAACAGACGGTCACGTTGTTGGCTGCGTCGGTAGCGGTGTAGGTCACGATGGTCTGGCCTGCGGCAAACGCGTAGGTGTCGGAGCCGTTCGGCGTGACGGTGCCGTCCGTGGGCAGGTACGGCGGTGCCGGCGCTCCGTTTGTGAAGGCAATTTCCAGCGTAGTGGCGCACATGGTTCCGATGTCCGGGTGGTTCAGGAGGTGCTCCATGTCACAGTCGCCCATATCATCTGAGCTTGTGACCAGATTAACCGGGCCGGGACAAGAAACGGTTGGAGCCGAGTAAATCCCGATCTCGTCCATGATGCTGGTCATGCAACCGGGGAAGGCGGGGTTGTTGACATCGGCACTGATGTTGCTTGCAAACATGCCGTTGAAATTAGCCACTACCGGGTACGGGCCGGGCGGTGTCAGCAGAGCAGACGGATCGAACTGCGTGTCCGCGTTGCCGTCTACCGTAAATGTGCTCATGCCCGCAAAGCTGTTTTCTTCCGAAACCGTCAACGGAATAGGCGTGCTATTCAGGCACACGTTGTCCGGCAAGGACGGGTCGAACGCAATGACCGGGTACTGGCAAATGTTAGACAGGGTGTACTGCTGATTGCCCTGTCCCGGATTGCCGGGCGTACCTACTGTGGGGTTCGGGCCTTCGACAGTGATCGTGTAGCCTGCGTCATCCACGTGCTGGAAGTTGATAGCATGGAAGCCCCCCGGGTCGTAAGTGAGTAGGTCGTTTACCACAATACCGGTTGGCAGGCCGCCACTACCGGCAAGGCGGCTGAACGCCACCACCGTCCAGGTTTCGGCGTTTGTCGTTGGCGTAATTGAAACGGTTTCATTAAACGTCCCGTCCTGCGCGCCATTGGCCGTCTGGTTGTTGTTGCAGGCGCAGGGGTCGCCCGGCTGCTTGTCGTTGGCGAAGGTGATTGCACCGCAATCCGTCACAGTGACATTGTACATATCGGTAGTTGTGCAACCTTCCGCGTCGGTAACGGTGTATTCTATGGTAACGGTACCAGCAGTAGCGCCCTCAATGGCGGCTGTACCGTCGTTGTTGTTCGTGATGCTCACCGATCCGGTGCCGCTCTGCGTCCAACCATGTGCGGAGTAGGTACCCGATCCGTCTGTGGGGTTACCGTTAAGGGAGATGCTGGTTCCGATGCAGACGAGGGCGTTGCCAGTGGTATTAGCCGCAGGCAAGGGGTTCACCGTCAACGTGATCGTCACCGGATTGCCGAGGCAATCGCCGGGGGCCGGAACAGAGCCGCTGCAACTGCTGGTAAGCACCGGCGTCAGCGTCCACGTTACCGAACCCGGCAGGGCCGGATTCGCCAGTTTCAGGTAGTCGCCGTTTGAACTGAACAACCAGTTCAAATTG
>JBJXEZ010000200.1:0-5187 GCA_046153695.1 Saprospiraceae bacterium | reverse complement strand
GTACATTGTCGAGGTTGGTATGAATGGCGTACAAGGCAATGTCGTCCCGAATAGCTTGCATGACGGTTCGTTCGACATAGGTGGCACCGTTCAGGCGCTTAAGGCCGCGAAAAACGATGGGATGGTGCGCTACCACCAGATTACAGCCCTTGATTTTGGCTTCGGCCACGATGTCCTCCGTGGAATCGAGGCAAAACAACACGCCTGTCAGCATCGATGCAGGGTTGCCGACGATGAGTCCCGCGTTGTCGTAGGATTCCTGCAAGCAGGGCGGAGCCACAGCCTCCAAAACAGTGATGATGTCTTGTATTTTCATGATAGGAAACAACCGGGCATGGGTTAAAAAATCGGGCAACGTAGAATTTGACCTGTAGCCCTTGTAACTTTGCGGGATATTTTAGGTCGAAGCATCGCTGTGTTTCCACGACTCGCACCTTCCCATTTTCGATTCATAAAAATACACGACATGGTATCCACTCTTTTATTTCTTGGCAACCTCGGTGCCACCGAGCTCACCCTTATTTTTTTGGTCGTTCTGCTCATGTTCGGCGGCAACAAAATACCGGAGCTGATGCGCGGTTTGGGCAGAGGTATTCGGGAGTTCAACAACGCCAAAAACTCTGTGGAGGACGAAATCCGCCAAGGCATTCGCGAGGCAGATAAAAAGCCGCTCGAAAAGTAATTAGGAGCCTCAAAACGGAATATCTTCATCGTTCATGCGCGACGGCATGGTGATCGAGCTGGGCGTAAACGGCCCGCTGAGCGGGTCGTGCAGCCCGGCAAAGGCCGGATCATCGAGGTTGCCAAACTTGGCAAACTGGTCGGTGAATTTGAGTTTCACTGTGTCCAGTGATCCATTCCGGTGTTTGGCTATTATGAACTCAGCTACACCTTTTAGGGACGTGCCCTGCTCGTCTTCCAACAGGCCATAGTATTCCGGGCGGTAGATGAAAGAGACTATGTCTGCATCCTGTTCTATAGCTCCAGATTCGCGCAAATCACTGAGCTGCGGACGCTTGCTCCCACCACGTACCTCCACTGCCCGACTGAGCTGCGACAGGGCTATGACCGGCACCCTCAGTTCCTTGGCCATATTTTTCAGTGCACGCGAGATACCCGCTATTTCCTGTTCTCGATTGGCGTTACGGTTGTTTTCCGAGGTTCCCGTCATGAGTTGCAGGTAGTCAATAATGACCAACTGGATATCGTGCTGCATTTTCAGGCGCCGGCACTTGGCCCGGAGCTCGAAGATGTTGATACCCGGTGTGTCGTCAATGAAAATGGGGACATTGGATAACCGCTCGACTGTGGTTTGCAATTGTTGCCATTCGTAGTCTTCCAGTTTTCCGTTGCGCATTTTGGAACCGGCAATTTCCGATTCCATCGAAATCAAGCGCTGCACGAGCTGGGTACTGGCCATTTCGAGCGAGAACAGGGCCACTCCCTTGTTAAAATCCCGGGCGGCATTGAGTGCCATGGCCAGCACGCAGGAGGTTTTACCCATGCCGGGTCGGGCAGCGAGGATGACCAAATCAGAGGGTTGCCATCCGGAAGTGATGCGGTCAAGGTCGGTGAATCCCGATGGTACACCGGTGAGCCCGTCTGTTTTTTTAGACAATTCCTCCACCTGTTTCAGTACGCGTCCGCTGAGAGCGCCCATACTTTCGAACGTTCGGCTGAGGTTGTTCTGGGTAATGGCAAAAAGACCCTTTTCCGCGTCGTCAAGGAGCGTAAACACGTCGGTGGTGTCCTCGTAAGCATCCTTTATGGTTCGGGTGCTGACATGGATCAGCTCGCGCTGGATGTGTTTTTGAGCAATGATGCGGGCGTGGTATTCGATATTGGCAGCCGAAGCCACACGATTGGTCAGGTCCACGAGGTAGTAGCTGCCGCCCACGCGGTCGAGGTCGCCACTTTTGCGCAGTTCTTCCGTCACGGTCAGGATATCCACAGGATTGGAACGCTCGAACAAGCGCAAGGCAGCCCGGTAGATGCACTGGTGCGCCTCATGATAAAAGCTTTCCGGGCGCAAAATGTCCATCACTACGGGGAGCGCATCGCGTTCCAGCATGAGAGCACCAAGCACGGCTTCTTCCAAGGGCAATGCCTGTGGCTGGAGTTTGCCAAATACATAGTTGGACAAGCCCTCGCCGCCTTTGGCGCTGTTCCGCTGGGTGTTGCGCTTGGGGGCGCTGTTTCTCGCGTCGTTTTCGTCGTTCCTGTCCGTCATGGCATGCACTGTAAAAATTAAAGACAAACGTACCCTGAAATTGCGAGCCGTTCTTTTTTCTAAACATTCCGTATGACCAAAACCTGTGGAAAACCTATGCCTATCGTGTGGAAAACTGTGAAAACGATGGTAGTTATCCACATTCGCCTTGCGATTTCAACAAATTTGCCAGCGTGTTTGTCGCGGTGTTGCGGCCTCATTTTGGGTGGTAAAAATGTGATTGGTAGCCGCTTATGTTTACAAATAAAAATCTTCCGGGAAACTGGTTTGACATCAACAGGTGAAGTCAGGATTATTTTATTGTAAAATTTCTCCTGTGAAAAAAAAATTGGCCCGCCTTTTCCGCCCTCAAAGTTAACAGGTTTTGTTTAAAAAAAATACTCGGCGGGAGGCTGCTCGCAGTATCACAAAGGCGAATGGTGGGTAGGTGGGTCAATAATGCCTCAAAGGCCCATCACCGTTGGTAATGGACCTTTGAGGCATTATTCTGTTATTGGCGAGTTACTCCACCAGCAGCACCCGCTTCGCCACTACCCCACTCGCCGAGCGCACGCTCACCGTGTATCCCCCAGCCGCAGCGCCCGCTTCGCGCAGGCTCACGGACAGTTTCAACTCCTCCACAATCGGCAAACGCCGCTCCCAGACCAACTGTCCCAAGTCGCTAAAGATCGAAACCGTGACGGCCTCCTCAGCAAAATCGGCCAAGTCTATCCACACCCGATCCGTAGTCGGATTGGGGTAAACAGTGATGAGTTTGCCTGCTTCCGTCAAGGCATTGGCGGGCAAACGGTTTCGAGTTTCGATCTGGGTGCCATCCTCGCGGTTTTCCGCACCTTCTTCGCTGTAGTTATTGCCCTGCACTGTGATCACCTGCATCGTCGTGACGGAGTTTCCGCAGAGGTCGGTCGCCCGCCAGGTGCGGGTGATTGTGTAGTTCGCTGCGCAACCGCTGCCCGTGGCCACGTTGCCAAGGAAAGTGATCTGTGTGTAGCCACCGCAGGCATCCGATGCTGTCGGATTTACCAACGGGGGCAAGGGCGTATTGCATTCGATGGTGACCGGGCCTGGCACCGACGTGAACACAGGTGCGCCGGTGTCCGATATCTGGATCGTTTGAGTGGCCGCAGTGCTGTTGCCGCACACGTCGGTGGCGCGCCAGGTGCGCTTGATCTGGTAATTACCCGGGCAGGTTCCACTTGTGGTCGTTTGGCCGAGGTAGGTAACAGTCACGTTGCCCGCGCAGCCATCGGAGGCAGTGGGATTGCCCACTGCGGGCGGGTTTTCCGTACAGGTAATGCTCGTGTTGTTTGGAAACGACGTGAACACCGGCTTGCCGGTATCCACCACTGTGATGCGTTGAGAAATGCTGCGCGTATTGCCGCAATTGTCCGCCGCCGTCCAGCTGCGGGTGAGGGTGTAAGCGTTCGGACAGGTGCCCGCGCTTTGGGTTTGTCCGTTGTAGGTGATGGCCACAGTGGCATCGCAGTTGTCTGTGGCGGTGGGCATGTTCTCGCCTGGGATGGCACTGCACTGCACCGTGATGTTAGCGGGCGTGTTGACGAAGTTCGGTTTCTGCGTGTCCGTCACAGTGATGCACTGGGTGGCAGTCCTGGTGTTTCCGCAGGCATCGGTGGCCGTCCATTGGCGGGTGATCGTGTAGGAATCCGGGCAAGCGCCGGGCATTGTTGTCTGGCCGTTGAAGGCAATGGTCACCGAACCGCCGCAGCCGTCGGAAGCAGTGGCGCTGCCCACGGCGGGCACGCTGTTGCACTGCATTGTGATGTTGGCAGGCACGGAGGAGAAGTTCGGTTTCACGTCGTCGAACACGGTGATGATCTGTACGCAAATGGTACTGTTGCCGGAGCCGTCGGTGGCGCGGTAGGTTCGGGTGACGGTTTTGCGGTTGACGCAGGTTTGGTTGGAGATTGCGTCGCCGACATGCGATTTGGCGGGCGTGCCGCAGTTGTCCGAGACGGTGACCGAAGCGAGGTTGACGGTGGGCACGTTGCCGGAGCAAGTGACGGTGACGGGATTGGGGCAAGAGATGGTAGGAATGATGTTGTCCACTACTGTCACGGTGGCCGTGCAGGTCGCCGTACCCCGGCTGTCGGTGACGGTGAGGATGACAGTGTTCGGGCCGAGTTGAGCGCAACCGAAAGTGGCCTCGGACTGGTCGTTTACTCCGAACGTGAGCGTACCGCACCCCGTGCTGCCGTTGTCGAGCTGGGAAGCGGGCAGGGTAGCGACACCTGCGGCATTGAGATAAACCGTGCAGTTTTGACAGTTGGTCACAAGCGGCGTTGCTGCTCCTTGGAACTCGTAGGCACCCATGTCCACATCTGTGCCGGGGAAGGGGCGCGGGCTGCCGTCGAGGTCGTCGTCGGGTGCGCCGCCGTTGGTACCGGCATCTATGGCCGGGGAGCAGGCCGTCAGGTGGTAGTCGTGGTTGGCAGGGTCAGCGAAGAGCGGGTCTTTGTCTTTGTTGGCCGTGCCCGAGTAGCCGCCTTGCACGATGGAGTAGTTTGCGATGAGGCTTGTACCCAAAATTTGAGTGTTATTATCCCACAGAATGCAGTTAGTCAGGGCAGTAGCCTCAACGGTATTGAATATTCCGCCGCCAACCGTTCCATGATTGCCAGAGAACGTACAGTTGATCAGGGTAGTCGGGTCATAAATGGCTATCCCGCCGCCATACTGCGCATTATTACCGGAGAAAATACAATTGGTAAGTGTTGCCGGGTCGTAATTGACAATCCCGCCGCCGGCTCCACTTGCTGTATTACCGGTAAACGCACAGCTGATCAGGGTAGCCCCGCCATAATTGATCATCCCAGCGCCAGACGGTGCTTGATTACCGGAGAACGTACAGTTGGTCAGGGTAACCGGACCGTAATTGGTTATCCCGCCGCCGGCCGCGTTACCTTGGTTACCGATAAACGCGCAGTTGGTCAGGGTAA
>JBJXEZ010000185.1:0-25391 GCA_046153695.1 Saprospiraceae bacterium | reverse complement strand
TCGGTCAGGTGTGCCGTCGGGAAGGTCGCGTCCACGGGTTTTTCCCGGTCAAGCGACGCGGTAGTAGCCCCAAAGGTGAACGTCCCGGTGTACTCCTTTTCCTCGGCCTGCAGGGTGTCAATTTTTTTGGTGTATTCGCCAGCACACAATACGAGCAACCCCGTGGCTAGCGGATCGAGGGTGCCGGCGTGGCCAATTTTGAGTTTTTTTATGCCCAAACGGCGGGTAAGTAAGTAGCGAACCTTGTTCACTACGTCGAACGATGTCCATGCAAGAGGCTTGTCTAAGAGCAATACTGCTCCCTTGGGAAATTCGGTTGGGAAGGTGTCGTCGGGGTGGAGGATGGTCATGGGCTAGTTGTTTAAAACCGTTCGAGGGTCAATTCCAACCACGTCGTTTCGCCGGTTTTTACGGCCACGTCCGTCAGGGTCAGCGGTTTGTAACCGATTTTACCCACTTGTACACTATAGGTGCCGGGCTGGGCTGTGCCGGTTTTGAATGTTCCGTCGGCACGTGACACGTCGCTGTTGGCGGTTTTTTGCACCACCACTTTCACCTTGGCGAGCGGTTTTCCGGTAGCTGCATCCCTAACGCGACCCTCGATATAAGCCGCCCGTTGGTAGGTAGGCTGGTAAATAAAAAGGCCCTCGCTGCGGGCGGTAGCAAACACAATGCCTGAGGGCAGGTACGGGTCGGCATCCCAAACCAGGGAATTGCCGAGACTAATATGCGCGGTCTCGATCAGGTTGTCGGGGCGGTGGCCATCCACGATAGTGAGCTGGCCTCCATAGGATGGATTTATCAAAAAATCGTTGATTACGCGCACATTGTGTACTTCAAACGTAGGCCGTTGGCTGGGGTAGTACACGTCTAGTTGAGTGATATTGTTCAGGTCGGAAATGTCGAAGGCTCCGAGGGGAGTGTTCGGTTTTTCGTCGGTGGTGAACAAGTAACGTCCGTTGTCGGAGAGCCAGGTGTTGTGGTTGAACCGCCCCGGCGTGGACTGGGTAGCGAGCAGCACAGGGTTGGACTTATCGGAAACGTCGAAAGCAGTGAACTGTCCGAGGTAGATTTCGCTGGCCCAAAGGGTATCGCCGCGGATATAGCCGTCGTGTACATATTCTTTGTTGAGGATGCTTTTCACGACTGGGCTCCACGGATCGGATAGGTCGCAAATGACCGTGCCCTTCTGCGTGCCGCCGAAAATATAGAGGTGGTCATCGGCACAGGCAAGCGCATGGCTACGGCGGATAAGCGTATCTGTTCCGGGGCCATACCAGGTTTTCCAGGCCACTGTGTCGGGCAGGCTGCGCAGGTCTACGATAGTGATGCCGCTGTTGACCGCCTCCGTGCTGACGTACGCAAAACCAGCCCAGGTTTTCACCTCGCGCCAACCGTTGGTGATGCCGGGCACGGCAAAACGCTGGACAGGGTGAGCCGGGTCGGACACATCGACGATACTCAAGCCCTTGCTCGTGCCTACAAGGGCGTATTCATTGCCTAGGCTGTCCACATGGTGCCAGCAGCCAGCGAGCAAAATGCCCGGATAGGGAAGATGGCCCACTTGTAGGAACTGGGCCGAAAGCAGCAAGGGCAGAGCAAGAAACGGAAAAAACAGGAAGCAGCGGCGGTCATTTTGTTTCATAAACAGGTAGTTTCACCGAAAACGTGGTTCCCTTGTCCACTTCGGAGCGTTTCACGAAAATTTTTCCGCCGTGATACTGCTCGACGATGCGTTTTGACAACGAAAGGCCAAGGCCCCACCCGCGGGTTTTGGTGGAATAGCCGGGCTTGAATACGGTGGTAAACTTGCGGGCGGGAATGCCCTTGCCGGTGTCGGTCACATCGAAGCAAATAAGGCCCGGTTCCTCGTACACTGTGGCGGTAATGGCACCGATACCGCCTTCCATGGCATCAATGGCGTTGCGAAGCAGGTTTTCAACCACCCAGTCGAATAGCGGTGCATTGATGCCTGTCAGCAGAGGCGTATGTTGGGCAGGATCGGGAAAATCGAAGGTGACGCGGCGCGGCGAACGGCGCTGCATATACTCCCGGCAAATGGCTAATTGTTCGTAGATGTTCACGGGGGTAAGTTCGGGTTTGGCCCCGATCTTGGAAAAACGGTCGGCGACAAGCTCGAGCCGGGTCACATCGTTGCGCAGCTCGTCCAGCATCTCCTGATTTTCAGGGCTGTTTTCGTTCACGGCCTTGAGCGTTTCGACCCAACCTAGAATCGCCGTGATCGGGGTGCCGAGCTGGTGCGCTGTTTCCTTGGCCATACCCAGCCACACTTGATTTTCTTCCGCCCGCCGTGCTGCACTAAAGCCGAGGTATCCGAAAAAAATGAATACGGCGATGAGGAACAATTGCACGAATGGGTACCACTGGAGTAGAGAAAGCAGGTTGGAGTGCCCGTAGATCAGGAGTTTGTCCACATCGGAGAAATACTTGATGGGCAGGGTGTCGGCACCGGCGGCGATCATGCGGTCGAGCGCCAGGCGCACCTCCTCAAGGGGTATCGAATCGTGGTTGCGGTCGTCAATATTCCGGTACAGTTCGATCTCGCGCTGCTCATTCAGCACAACCACCGGGATAGTGAAATTTTGCTGGATGATTCTGCCCGGCAGGGTCAGATCGCAGTTGATGTCCAAATCGTTGCGATTGATCTGCTTGACGGCCTCGGCAAACTGAAGCGCCTGTTCTTCCTCCCGCTCTACTAATTTGTCTGCAATATATTTTGTGTAGTACAAAGAGATGGCCACGATGCCCACACCGGCAGCGGCCAAGTACCACTTCCACTTCGATTTTTGTGTGTAAATGTCCATGCCTTTTTTCGTGCAGCAAAAATGCGAAGAAAGTTGGAGGGTTGGGAGGTTTCTGCCTTTCAAGATGTAGCATGCCCTACAAGTATTGATTTTTTGTTAAACATTTTGCAGCCTTATTCAGTTTAAAGGTTCAACAAAATAGACCTTAGGTGTGAAAAAAGTAATTGTGATCGGTTCCGGGTTTGCTGGCTTGTCTGCTGCATGTAATTTGGCTGCCGACGGGTTCTACGTGACTATTCTGGAGAAAAACGCGGTACCTGGTGGACGGGCACGGCAATTTTCCGATCAGGGCTTTGTGTTCGACATGGGACCTTCATGGTACTGGATGCCTGACGTTTTTGAGCAGTTTTTTGCGCGGTTTGGCAAAAAAGCCGCTGATTACTACGACCTCGTGCGACTCGATCCGTCCTATTGTGTGTATTTCGGGCCGGGCGACTGCATTGACGTGCCTGCCGACATGGCTGGCCTGGAGGCTATGTTTGAGCACTGCGAGCCGGGCAGCACGCCCAATTTGCGGAAATTTTTGGCCGAAGCCGAGTACAAATACCGCACGGGTATGCACGACTTTGTTAACAAGCCTGGGCACAGCATTTGGGAGTTTGCTGACTGGCGCATCGCGGCTAGTTTGTTTCGCTTGCAGATGTTCACCTCCCTCTCCGGGCACGTCCGGCGGCTGTTTAAAAACGAAAAACTGATCCGGTTACTTGAATTTCCGGTGTTGTTCCTAGGTGCCACACCACAAAAAACGCCGGCCCTGTACAGCCTGATGAACTATGCTGACATGGCTCTCGGTACCTGGTACCCCATGGGCGGGATGTTCAAAATTGTGGAGGGTATGGTTTCTTTGGCAGGTGAACTTGGCGTTAAAATTGAATTGGAACAAACGGTAGCCCGTATCCAGGCTCCCAATGGTACGGTACGCTCGGTTCTGACCCAAGCCGGGATTGAATTTCCGGCAGACGCCGTGGTAGGAGCCGCCGACTACCACCATATTGAGACTAACTTGCTCGCGCCAAACCAGCGCAACTACTCTGACCGTTACTGGGAAACCCGCACAATGGCCCCGTCCAGCCTGCTTTTTTTCGTAGGTGTGAACAAGCGACTGGACCAGTTGCGGCACCACAATCTGTTCTTTGACGAAGACTTTGGCCAGCACGCCCGAGCGATTTACGACACACCCAAGTGGCCCGAAAAACCACTGTTTTATGTTTGCGCACCCTCCCGAACCGATCCATCTGTGGCGCCACCTGGCTGTGAAAATTTGTTCATTCTGATACCTGTAGCGCCTGGCCTGAACGATACACCCGAGATACGAAATAGCTATTACAACGTGGCGATCGAACGACTCGAAACAATGACCGGCCAGTCTATCAAACCCCATGTAACTTACCTGCGGTCGTATGCTCATACAGATTTTGAGCGCGACTACAACGCGTTCAAGGGCAATGCCTACGGACTCGCCAATACACTTCTTCAGACTGCCTTCCTGAAGCCAAAAATGCGAAGCAGGCAAATTAAAAACCTCTTTTACACGGGCCAACTGACCGTGCCAGGGCCAGGGGTGCCGCCTTCCATCATCAGCGGGCAAGTGGTTGCAAAAGAGGTGAAACGGTTGTTGGTTTGAAGGTTTTCGCTTGTGCTATTCCTAGTATTTCAACTCAAAGGCCTTCCAACCTAAATCTCTTCAAACGTATTCAATTATGAACAATTTCGACCTTTTTACCACCACTTGTTCCGAATGTAGTTGCCTGATTACCCGACGGTATTCGACCTCTTTTTCGATGGGCATACGGTTGTTTGCCAAGCGGTTTAGAGGCCCGGTTTGCGGGATTTACGGCTTTGTACGTTTTGCCGACGAGATCGTTGATACATTTCACGACTTTGACAAGGAAGCGCTGCTCCAGCGATTTCGCGACGACACATACCGGGCCATTGACGAACGTATCAGCCTGAACCCCGTACTGCACTCTTTTCAGGAAGTAGTACACCGTTACGGAATCGAACGCGAACTGATTGACGCTTTTTTGGACAGTATGGCGATGGATCTGGCTAAAAACCGGTACGACTCGCAGGGCTACCAGGCCTATATTTACGGGTCGGCAGAGGTGGTGGGGCTAATGTGCCTGCGCGTGTTCTGCGAAGGCGATGTGGCACGGTACGAAACGTTGAAAGAACCGGCTTGCCGTTTGGGGGCGGCATTTCAAAAAATCAATTTCTTGCGCGACCTTCGCAGCGACTATGACGAACGCGGGCGGGTGTATTTCCCGGGTGTGGACTTTGGCCGTTTCGACAATGCCGCCAAACGGCAGATCGAAGCCGATATTCAGGCCGATTTTGAGGCAGCGCTGGAGGGTATCCGCCGACTGCCAGACGGCTCCCGCCTCGGTGTTTATTTGGCATACAAATACTACACCCAGTTGTTTGCCAAAATCAGAAACGCTCCCGCACAGCGAGTAGCCCAGGTGCGGTTTCGCGTGTCGGACAAACGAAAAATGTACTTGCTGTTCAGTTCGACCGTTCGCCACCAACTGAATTTACTTTGATACCAAATTGACATGGAACAATCCGAGGAAGTTGCCGCTGCTATGCGGCAAATGCTGGCCCAAAATGCAGCCGCCGCCGAGGCCGTAACCGCCGGTGCCCGTTCCGAATTCGAGTTGGCGGCGGCCAAACGCGTGGCCGCCCGACAGGCTCTGCTTGAAGCCCAGAAAAACACGGAAAAAATCCGATCCGATTTTTTCAAAGAACACGAAGCATGGCTTGAAGCAGATGCCCGAAAGCAAACCACCTGCAAATTCGCCGAACGGCTGTTGCGTGCCAGTGTACTTATAAGCGATGTGGCAGCCTTGCTGGACGCACCCGATGGGCTGGTTGCAGAGGTGGCGCAAACCATTGGTTATGTAAAAATAAAACCCACTGGATCGGACACAGAAATTTACGCCTGGGCTGCCTTCGAGGGGCAGGGTAGGGGCGGCTACATTACGTTGCATTGGGGGCGTGCCGTCTGCCGTTTTTGGTACGAAGGCGCTATCAGCCCCGCGCTGCTGCTGCTCGAAATCCCTCGGGAAGAAAACTGGGAAGCACAGACGGCTATTCCGCTTGCTCAACGGCAGCAAGCGCTCCGGTTTATGGGCGAGCGCATGGTGCGGTACCTTGCTCCCGAATGTGAGTACCGCATCGAAGTAGACTCCGTCGTGCTTTTTAAATAAACAGAAAAAATGGACAACCAACCCATCAATTTCGAAGAGTACGTCCAGGCCTTTTCCAAGACCATGGCCGACGCGGTGGCCCAGGCAGAAACCCTGCAAGGCCAGGCCGAGGCGGAGCGCGATGCCGCGCACGAAGACGAGGATGCCCTGCGCGACCTCCTCCACAAACTCGAAAATGAGGCCAATCGCGCTGCCGAAGACACAATAAATGCCATCTACAAGCGCGTCAACGGTGAAATGACGGCAATGCTCACCTCCAGACTGAAACAGGCAGGCTGGGACGAAAACAAGATCACGTTATTGTTTGAATAATGCGCCCTTCCGCCCGGCGAACCCCAACCACTAAGAAAAACCCAATTTTTTATGAAAAATAGCATTACAGCCTCCATAGCCCTGGTCGCACTGGTTTTTTCATGCAAAACCGAAACCAAATGTCGTTACAAACCCGAGCCGATCTTCGCCAAAGACCTCCCGCATGTGGTGCAATACAATTTTGAAAAGGACGGAAACCAGTCGCTCGAAAGCCTGGTGCTCGACACCGGCACGCTGGTAGAAGTGGGCCAGGATGTATGTACCGACACCCGGCAGGAGTTTCGTTTCACCGTTCGAGGGGACTATCGGCAGTACGCCGACTCCATGTGGCTTCGGGAAGCCGTGCGACAAATGGTGTTCCTGAGCAGTTTTTCGCCTGCCCAGGCACCGCTCCGCGCATGGGCCGATGTGCTGGAAGAGGCCCGTGCCGATATGCGCCTTGGCGAGGAAAAAACGGTGCAGGAGGGTATTTCGGTACGCGTGGACCGGATCGTCAGCCCGGAGGAAAGCGCTTTGCTACTGGTGCTCTCCCAGAAATGAGGCGGCCGGGCAAAACAATTTACCCGGGGTTTTGAATATTGGAAGCTCCGCGTATCTTTGCCGCCGCTTTTAATAAAAGCACCTTTCCGAGGCCACGTGGCGGAATTGGTAGACGCGCTACTTTGAGGGGGTAGTGTCCTTACGGATGTGCTGGTTCGACTCCAGTCGTGGTCACAAAAAATTCCTGCGACGCCCGATCAGACTTGCTCTGGTCGGGCGATTTCGTTTTCCAGATGTACTTTTGCAGGACAACACCCCATCCATGAATAAAACGGAACCGACAATGGTTACAGATTTTCCCTTGATCGCCGCCGCTCGCAGCCATGCTTTGCATCTCTGGAACGAGCAGCACGATCCACGGCTGGTTTTTCACAACTTCGCCCAGGCGGCGGGCGTGGCCGAACGGGCAGAAGAATTGGCCCGGCTCGAAAACCTGCCCGAAGCCAGCGTCGAAGCAGCTGTATTGGCTGCGTGGTTCCACAATGTAGGCTACTTGTACGATGCCACCCGGCCCGTTGAAACAAGCGCCATTCGCGCCGAATTTTTCCTGGTAGAGCAGGGTAGCAACCCGGGTACCATTCGCCAAGTGTGCCAGTGCATCACCGATTCACGCACAGAAAACCGTCCTAAAAGTCCGGAGGCTCGCGTGCTAAGCGATGCCATACACGCGTTCGACTGGGTAGAAGATTTTGATTCTCGCGCACCGCTATTGCGCATGGAACGCGAACTGCTGTCGGGCCAGCCCGAAAGCGATGCCGAATGGGAGCACTTTTTGGACGAACAAATGGGGCGTTGTGTGTTCTTCACGGCCTTCGCTAAAACCCGATACGAACCAGCTCTGGCTCTGCGAAGGGCTTGGCGCCGCGCTACGCCAGTGCCAGATTCCGCTCCTCCTAAAAAAAACAGGTCCGAGGTCGAGCGCTTCGACCGACTTGCCCGGCGACCCATGCGCTCCAGTATCCAAACCTTCTTCCGAGCCAACTACGCCAACCACATCCGACTGAGCGCCATCGCTGACAACAAGGCGCACATCATGATCAGCGTCAACTCCATCCTCCTGTCGGTGGCTATTTCGTTGCTCACCTACCAAACGCTCACCAACCGCAACCCCCTGTACGTATTGCCGATCATCATGTTTTTGGTCACGAGCCTGAGCTCGCTCACCTTTGCCGTGCTGTCGTCGCGACCCAGGGTTACCAGCCTCGGCATGGTATCCGGCCAGCCGCCAAGCCCGATTTTCTTCGGTAATTTCGTACACCTCAGCCTCGACCAATACGAGGCCGCCACGGATGCCATGCTTCGCGACGGGCGGCTGCTCTTTGGCAACATGGCTCGTGACGTGTACTTCCTCGGCCTGGTGCTCGACAAAAAATACCGCTTGCTCACCTACTCCTACACCGTATTTATGATGGGCTTTGTGGCTACGGTAGGCGCGTTCATCGGGGCGTACTTTTTGGGCGAGTAGGTCCGGGTACCCATTCATTTCCAGGCTATTTCCAAATTGTTTCCAAGTTGTTTCCAATTGCCCCGGCAAAAGGGTTTGAATATTTGTGTCCGACAAACTCGGCACTTTTTCAAACCAGTAAAAACAACAAACAATGAAAAAACAAATCCTGTATGCCATCCTCCTGCTCGTAGCAGTGGCATTTCCCGAACTAATTTTCTCGCAAGGAGCGGGTACCAAGCCTGAATTGGTCATGTACCGCTACAACGCCACCGCCACCGTGTCGCCCATGCCCGCTGCACAAAACGACTTGCTCGGCACCGTGAAATGGAACGGTCTGACCGCCATCGGTAACATCCAAACCGGAGCGGCTATCCAGTCGTTCACACCAAGCCCGGTTTCGGCCGGTGTTTTGTACGGCAACCTGATCTTCCGCACCAATGGCGGTTTAGGGCTAAAGAATCGCATGATTATCACTGAAACCGGCCTTGTGGGCATCGGTACCGATAATCCAGTTTTTCACCTGCACACTGTGGGCAACACTCACACCAGCGGCGACTTTTTCGGGCGTATCCACTTCGACTTCGATTCGCCTACCGATGACGCGCCGAACACCTACCATGACGAGGCTTACTTCGAGCGCAAATTGCGCAGCACGCTGAGTGTACCGGCTGCGGCCGGGGTCAATAATTTTGGCGGTATCCTCAGCCTCGCTCCAGGCGGCGGTGCGTACGACCATCAGTTATTTTTTGGTCAGGACGGCATCTGGAACCGCCGGGAAGTCGGAAACAGCGCCGCATGGACGGGCGCCTGGGAAAAACTCCTGTCCAGCGCCGACATCGCTGGCCGGCCCAACCTCGTGGCCCGCTTCCGCCCGCCCGGCCCCATCTCCAACTCCCTGGGTGACGGACAAATCTTCGACAACGGTGCTAACGTGGTCATCGGCGGCATTCCGGCTGCACCAGCAGTGGCTGCGCCTGCTTTTAACGCAGCCGATGTGCTGACCGTGGGCGGCCAAACCCGCTTGAACGGCAATGTCCGCTCCACTGGCAACGCCACTGTGGATGGCAGTACGACCACCAACAGCCTGAACGTGACCACCAACGCCACTGTCACTGGCAACCTCGGCATCGGCATTGCACCGGCACACAAACTGCACCTCGCGGGCGACGGCTACATTGCCGGGCGCTTGGCCATTGGCCCAACTGCGCACTATGCTACCGGCTACGCCCTGAGCGTAAATGGCAAAATCATCAGCGATGAAGTGCGTGTGCGCCTCGAGCCGATGTGGCCCGACTACGTTTTTGAGAAAAACTACGTGCTCAAGCCGCTGGCCGAGGTGGCGAATTTTGTAGAGGAAAACAAACACCTGCCCGGCATTGCTTCAGCAAAGGACGTGGCCAAAAACGGCCTTGATCTCGCTACCATGCAACACGCGCAGATGGAGAAAATTGAAGAATTGTTCCTGCACCTGATCGCGCTCGAAAAGCAGATGGCCGCTCTCAAGGCCGAAAACAACGCGCTCACGGCAAAGGTCAACCAATTGGGTAACCGCTAAAAACCAACCACCATGAACTGGAAAACAGCAATTTCACTATTTGCGCTGCTCGGCCTTTTCGCCTGTTCAGCCATGGCCCAGGTGCCGTCGCGCACGGAACCGCAACCGGCAAACGGGTTTTGGTCGGACGTGCCGGAGGTTTCCCTGCGCAACGTCACAAAACAGGCTGTGCAGCTGCCAGGCAAGTTTCGCCTGCTCGAGGTCGAGATCGAACGGCTTGCCGACTGGCTGGCACAGTTGCCATTGGACGGCACATCGGAGCGCTCCGCCAAACCGAGTCTGGTCATCACACTGCCCATGCCCGATGGAGGGTTTGAGGACTTTGTGATCGTCAACGACCCGGTGATGCACCCCGAATTGGCCCGACAATTCCCGGAAATCCAGACGTTTAGCGGGTACGCGGTCAACGACCCGGCCACTACGGTTCGTTTGGACGTTTCGCCCCAAGGGTTCAACGCGCAAATCCTGTCGGACAAGCGCGATGCCATATACATCGCGCCCGTGACGGTCGGCGACAACCGGCACTGCCTCAGTTTTTTCAAAAAAGAAGCCGCCTCGCCTGAGTCGTGGCGCTGCCTTACGGAAGGCCTTTCCGACATACTGGACGACGGAGCCGAGGGCATGAAGCCCGCCGCTGGCGACTGCCGCCGCCGGGTTTACCGGCTGGCTATGGCCTGCACGGGAGAATACGCCGCGAACGTGTCCGCACCCAACCCGCCCACTGTTCTGGCGGCCATGACGGCGATCAATGCATCGGTGAACGTGGTCAACGGGATTTACCAGAGCGAGTTCGGCATTTTCTTGCAGCTGGTGCCCAACAACAACCTCGTGGTATTTCTGGACCCGGCTACGGACGGCTACACCAACGGAAACGTAAATACCATGGCCTCGCAAAATCAAGGGCGGTTGGACGCTATCATCACGGCTGCCAACTACGATATCGGACACGTGATCGGCACTACGCTTGGCTTAAACAACGGTGTGGTACTGGCGGGCGCGCGGGCATGCAACGGCCAAAAGGCACAAGGGGCTACCGCTGGGGGCACTCCCCAAGGTGCGGTTTTCAACGTAGATTTCCTTGCCCACGAGATCGGCCACCAGTTCAGCGCCGGCCATACGTACAACGCAGTCGGTGCTGGCTCTTGCAGCATGGGCCAATTGGTGCCTGCTGCGGCTTTCGAACCCGGCAGTGGCAGCACCATCATGGCCTATGCCGGAATATGCAACCCGGTAAACGTACAACCGAACAGCGACCCCTATTTTCACGCCTTTAGCCTTCAACAGGTAGCCGGATTTGTGGCTGGCGCAGGTTGCGGCACACTCGCTCCCGTGACCAACGACCCACCTACGGCCAATGCCGGGGCCGATTTCACCATACCCGTCCGTACACCGTTTCGGCTCACGGCAACAGGCGGCGACCCGAACGGAAATCCGCTGACGTTTTGCTGGGAACAGATGGACAACCAGCAGATTACGCACCCGCCAGCCGCGACCGCCGCAAACGGGCCGGTATTCCGTTCGTTTTTGCCCAGAACATCGCCCACCCGGTATTTCCCAAGACTGCCCGTTATTTTGGACAACACCTTGCCCTCCACCTGGGAAGTGCTGCCGAACGTGGCACGCACCATGAACTTCCGGGCCACTGTGCGCGACAACGTGCCAGCCAGTGGCTGCACAGCCGAAGACGACATGGTGGTCACGTTCTCGGCCAGCGCCGGACCGTTCCGCGTCACCGGCATCGGACCGGACGACAACTGCCTGTTCGCTGATGCCAGCACCACCGTCACCTGGGACGTGGCTAATACGACAGCCGCGCCCGTCAGCTGTGCCAACGTGGATATCTGGCTTTCCACTGATGGCGGCCAAAACTTCGGCATCCTGCTGGCCAACGACGTGCCGAATAGTGGCTCGGCAAGTGTCAATATTCCTGCAACGGCGATCACGCAATCGGGCAGAATAATGGTGATTTGTTCGGACAATATTTTCCTGAATATCAACCAAAAGGACATCGCCATTAACTGTCCGGCAAACATAACTGTGACCGACAACCCGGCCCAGGGCGTGTATCAGGCACGCACCCGCATTGTCACATCGGGCACAGTAGTCGTATCGCTGGCCGTTCCTACCCGGTTTTTTGCTGGCGAGGATATCGTCATGACTGACGGCTTCTGGGCGCCTCAGGGTAGCGATTTCATTGCACGCCTGCAAACCTGTGACCACTGCACGGGCACCAAGCCGGAAGAAAGCCTGTCTGTGGAAAAGGAAAATCCGAAAGTGTATTTTTATGAAGGAACTACCGGCGACAGAAGCGAAAACGAGCAGGGGGCCGGCGAGGTTATCGCATCGGTGTCACCCAACCCGTTCACCCAGCAGTTGACCGTTGAGTTCCTGGTTCGCCAGCCTGGGAAGGTCGTCATTCAACTCTTGGATTTTGCTGGCAGGCTTGTTCAGGAAATGTACCAAAACGACCTTGTTCTTGCGGGTCGGCACCGCGCTACCTTGCCTGCTCACCAGTTGCCAAGTGGCGTGTACAGCTGCCGCGTGGTATTGCCCGATGGGCAAAAACAAATGACTGTGGTGAAAGTGGATTGATCAAGGGTTCGAATTACCTGAAATTCATTGCCTCTACAAACAACATGAGCCACCCGCAAACATTCGGGATGGCTCATGTTGTTTTTTGAACAGTCTCTATTTTCCTCTGCGGTGAATTTTATATTGCCCGACGGAGCCGTTTCCCAATCATTTCCATACCAATTCCAAGTTGTTTCCAATAGCCTCGGCAAGAGGGTTTGAATATTTGTGCCAACAAGTTCACCACAATTTCAAACCATTTTAAAAACAACAAACAATGAAAAAACAAATCCTTTATGCCATCCTCCTGCTCGTAGCAGCGGCATTTCCCGAACTAATTTTCTCCCAAGGCGCGGGTACCAAACCGGAATTGGTCATGTACCGCTACAACGCCACCGCCACCGTGTCGCCTCTGCCCGCTGCACAAAACGACCTGCTCGGCACCGTGAAGTGGAACGGCCTTACCGCCATCGGCAACATCCAAACCGGGGCAGCCATACAGTCGTTCACACCAAGCCCGGTTTCACCCGGTGTTTTGTACGGCAACCTGATCTTCAGCACCAACGGCGGTGTCGGGCTGAAAAATCGTATGATCATCAAGGAAACCGGCCTCGTGGGCATCGGTACCGACAATCCCGCCTTCCACCTGCACACCGTGGGCAACACCCACACCTCCGGCGACTTTTTTGGTCGTATCCACTTTGATTTCGATTCGCCTACCGATGACGCGCCGAACACCTATCACGACGAGGCTTACTTCGAGCGCAAATTGCGCGGTACGCTGAGTGTGCCGACTGCAGCCGGGGTCAACAACTTCGGCGGTATCCTGAGCCTCGCCCCAGGCGGCGGTGCATACGACCACCAGTTGTTTTTTGGTCAGGACGGCATCTGGAACCGCCGCGAAGTCGGAAGCAATGCTACATGGACGGGTGCCTGGGAAAAACTCCTGTCCAGTGCCGACATCGCTGGCCGGCCCAACCTCGTGGCCCGCTTCCGCCCGCCCGGCCCTATTTCCAACTCCCTGGGTGACGGCCAAATCTTCGACAATGGTGCAAACGTGGTCATCGGCGGCATACCGGCTGCGCCAGCAGTGGCTGCGCCCGCATTTAACGCAGCCGATGTGCTGACTGTGGGCGGCCAAACTCGCCTGAACGGCAACGTCCGCTCTACCGGCAATGCCACCGTGGACGGCAGCACCACCACCAATAGCCTGAGCGTGACCACCACGGCCAACGTAGGCGGACTGGCTACTGCAAACAGCCTGAGCGTTACTAACAACGCCACGGTAGGCGGTCTGGCTACTGCAAACAGCCTGAGCGTGACCAACAACGCCACGGTGAACGGCAACGTGGGGATCGGCAAAGTGCCAACTTCATTTGACCTGGACGTGGCTGGAGCATCCAACTTTGACGGGCGTGTAAAAATTGGTGCCGCGAGTTTTCCAACTTCTACAAGCTACGAGTTGGCTGTAGGTGGCGGAATCATGGCCGAAGAAGTCATGGTACAGTTGCAGACTTGGCCTGACTATGTCTTTGAAAAAGACTACGCGCTGAAGCCGCTTTCCGAGGTTGCCGATTTCATCGAAAAACAAAAGCACCTGCCAGGCGTGGCATCGGCAAAAGAAGTGGAAACACAAGGCCTCAATTTGGGCCAGATGCAAAAAACACAGATGGAAAAGATCGAGGAACTGTATCTGCACATGATCGCCATGGAAAAACGCGTAAGCGTGCTGGAGAGCCAAAACGAGGCTTTGTCGGCTGAAAACAAACAACTACGGAATCAAATAGGCAACCGGAAATGATGCAAAGGGGTAACTCCTTTTTGCACTCTATTCATCAAAAAAAATCCAATGCCATGAAAAAGATTCCTTTGATTTTGCTTGGCGGCATCCTTTGCTGTACCGTTGCTTTAGGCCAAAGCGGCAACAGTATTCGCGCGTTGCTTGACGTGGCCGCGCAGGAAAATACGCCATACCGCATCCAAAATTTACTACGCCACGACGAAGCCTTGCGCGACGAAACGGGCGGTTACAGCGTGCTTACTCTCGACTCCGAAACGTTGGTGCGCTTGGTACAAGACCGACCATCCTTGCTGCACCTTGGCATCCCGAAAGGCGACGGGCAGGTGTTGGAACTGGAACTGGTTCGGGTGGAAATTTTGCGCTCAAACCCTACTTTTTATGTCAAGAACTCTCGTGGTGAGCAACCTACGCCTTACGAACCGGGGCTGTACTACCGGGGCTTCGTCCGCGGCCAGAAGCCCGGCAGTTCGTTGTCAGCATTGTCCATTTTCGCAGACGGTCTGATGGGTTTCGTGGCTGACGAGTCGGGTGCCTGGAACATTGGCCCGGAAAGTGGCAAGTTGGGCGGCAGCAAGTACATTCTGTTCAATGACCGCGAGCACCCGCTGCCGCTTTCGTTCGGGTGTGGAACAGGCGAAGAGGGCATTTTGCCCGAGGTGCTCCAGCAGAAAGGAGCGCAGGCTAGAGCTGCCAGCACCAACTGCGTGGACATCTATTACGAGTGCGACAATGATTTGTTTCGAGACAACGGTTCCAGTGTATGGCGTACCCTCAACTACGCCACTGGGCTTTTCAATGTATCGGCTACAATTTACCAGAATGAAAACATTGACGTTCGGATGTCCAGTGCCGCAGTTTGGAACACGCCCGATGGCTACAGTGAAGTCAACAGTAGCACTTCTTTGAACAGTTTTATCGCCAGCGTCGGATCAAATTTCGATGGCGATATGGCCCAACTGATCGCCATTGACACGGGTGGACACGGCGGCTTGGCTATCACCATCGGGTTCACTTGTGGATCGTCGAACAACCGGCATTGTTACAGCGACATAGACGGTGGTTTTAACCAGTTTCCCACATACTCATGGGACGTGATGGTGACCACCCACGAACTGGGCCACCTGCTCGGCTCGCCGCACACACACTGGTGCGGGTGGAGTGGGGGAGCCATTGACGATTGCGGCCCGGACGGCGGCTTTCCCACCGAGGGCGGCTGCGCAGACGGTCCGACTCCCACCGTGGGCACTATTATGAGTTACTGCCACCTAATTGGCGGCATTGGCATCAGTTTTACGACTTCCAACGGCGGAGGGTTTGGCACCCAGCCAGCGAATGCCATTATTTCGTACATTGACGGGTTGGGCTGTTTGGGCGACTGCAACTGCCCGGCCAATCTTGTCGCTACCGATTTTCTGCCCGTCATTGTTCCATCGGCTCCGCCTTTGCTGGAAAAGTACGAAGTGTCCAACACGATCGTGACGAGCAGTATCGTGAACCCCGGGGCATTTGTCAAATTGGACGCGGGTGTTTCTATTCGGCTTGTGCCCGGTTTTCGAGCCAGGCCTGGCAGTACGGTGCATGCCTACATTGAGGGCTGCGGTTTCCTCGACGGAACAGACGGCACGGGTAATCGCTCAATGGAGGTATCCCTGGCGACGAATACAGCGGACGACCTGAGCATTTTCCCCAACCCGTTTAGCCAGCAATTGACCGTTGAATTCCAGGTGAGCCAGCCCGGACAAGTGGTCATTCAACTGGTGGATATCACTGGCAGACTTGTTCAGGAAGTGTACCAAAACGAACGGCTCAATATGGGCCAGCACCGCGTGAACGTTTCCGCTAGCCAGTTGCCAAACGGCGTGTACAGCTGCCGCGTATTTATGCCCGATGGGCAAAAACAAATGACTGTGGTGAAAGTAAATTGAAGGAGCGGTGAAAGCCAGAAATTGGAGTTGTAAAAAAAACATGAGCCATCCCGAATTCTCGTGGATGGCTCATGTACTATTTAGGCAGTAAAAATCAGACCTGCCATTCTTCCAGTAGCCGGGCTGCTTCTTCGGACCCCATTTTGGCGGCAGCCTGGAGGTCGAGGGCGTACCCAGGCCTGCCGACGCGGTGCTTGGCGATGGCCCGGTGCAAAAGGCCTTCCGCTTCAGGTGCCAGTTCTATGCCGACGGGTATGGCCAGTGTCCGATCAAAGGCCTCCAGTGCGCCGTTGGCATCGTTCAGAGCCAGAAGGGATTTGCCCAAGAGGTAGTTGGCGCGACGACGGCGGCTGTAGTTGGGGTCGGATTCATCGAAGCTGCGTTTCAGATAAAGGCGCAGTTCGTACACGCACTCGGTATATTTTTTGGCGTGAAACAGGCTTTCTCCCTTCCGCATACGGGCCAGCCAGTGTAGGGGCTGAAGGGCGAGGGAGTGTTTCACCGCTTGGTCAAAGTCGTTTGCGGCGCCTTCCCACTCGTTTTTCAACATTTTTACTTTGCCACTGCCATAATAGGCATCGGGGTGGTAGGCGTTGGAACGGATGCTTTTGGAAAAATCACGCAGGGCATCGTTGTAGTTACCGAGTTTGTAGTTCACGTAGCCCCGGCGCTCGTAGGCCAGTGCGTGCCGCTCAAATTTTTCGATGGCACGGCTGAGTGCTTCGGAGGCTTCTTGTTCCATGCCCACCTGGCCGACAAGGCTGCGGCCGCGGCGGTATTCCTGCACGGCCACTTTATCGGAGTCCGGCTCAATGTTTACTTTTTCCAGCTGACCGCCCTCGCCGATACACCACGCCCAGATGTTACCAGCCACGGCGTACTGTGCCAGTTCGCTGAAAAGGGCTACGGTATTGCGCCAGGATTTTTCTGAAGGCCCAACCATCTTTTGTTGGGGCACAGTGAGCGCAAAATCCTCCTCCGACAGCACGTCTTCGGGTTTGAACAGAATATCCGATTTGAAATAGTTTTCCAACCGGGCCTGCCAGTGATTTTGTGCTTTTTCGAAGGCTCGCTGGCTGCCAAACTCCAGCCGGCCCTTGAAGACCAATTTGAGTGTCTGTGTATTCATCCTTCCTGCTGTTTTTCTGCCAATTTGGTTAAGTAGGGCTGGACGGTAACACCGTGAATTTTTCGGAGATAACGAAACGCGCACGAGAAAGCCAGCCTGAATGGGCCAACACAACCTGAAATTCCGCGAAATTCATTTTTCTAAGTCCTTTTCGAAGGGATTATTGGTCGCAGCAAAATGATGACCAACTGAAAAGGCCCACTTTTCCCAAAGAGAGACAAATGTCCAAAATTATCTCTTGTCCGACAAATATTTGACCTGAATTTTTTGGATATTTTTTTTGTACATGAACAAAAAAAGCGCGTTTTGTTTCAAGTGCACCGGGCCGCAAGTGTATTTTTCCAAATAATACTCCAGTATTGGCACATTCCCCAAAAATGCCGTTGTGAAAAAATCCAACTTTGCGGACATTCGCCGCTGAACTGGTGCAAACACATAACATGACGAAGAAACGGCTTTTCGATTACCTCTACGACCAACTGGAGCAATTTCCCCTGGACAAAGCCTTCGGGCATAAAGAAAACGGCGCTTGGCGCTATTATTCTACCGCCGACATGGTGGGTATGGTCAACCAGACCAGTTGCGGCCTGCTGGCTCTCGGACTAAAGCCCGGCGATAAGGTGGCCACGGTTGTTTACCAGACCAGCCCGGCGTGGGTTGTGCTGGATTTTGCTTTGGCGCAGTTGGGTATTCTCAACGTGCCCATGTACCCAACGATCAGTGCACGCGAATACGAGTACATCCTGCGCGAATCGGAAGCCCGGTATTGTTTTGTTGGCGATAAGGACCTGTACGATAAAGTACACGAAGCCAAAACCAATTTGCCCAGCCTGTTGGATATTTTTGCCTTCGACAAGCACCCTGTGGCTCGAAATTGGGCTTTTTTACTCGAGCCCAACGCTGGCGATCCGGAGCACTTGATGGAGGTTGAACAAATTCGAGCGGGCATTCAGCCCGACGAAGTGATGACCCTTGTCTACACTTCCGGTACCACGGGCGACCCAAAGGGCGTGATGCTTACCCACACGAACATCGTATTCAATATTGAAGAAGTACGAAAACTGCTCATATTCCAATCCGGCGACCGCGTGCTGAGTTTCTTACCCGTCAGCCATATTTTTGAGCGCGTGGCGGTGTACGCCTTTACGGCTATGTGCGGCAGCGTGACGTTCACCAACACCGAAAACCTTGGGGGTGAAACGGGTGACTTGCGCGCCATACGACCACATTTTTTCACCACTGTGCCGCGTCTGTTGGAAAAAGTGTACGAAAAAATAACGGCCAAGGGTCTTGAACTAAAGGGTATCAAGCGTTGGCTGTTTTTCTGGGCAATGGGCCTCGCCGAGCATTGGCGTTTCGGCTACCGACCTGTGGGTTTGGAGAAACTAAAATGGCTAATTGCCGACCGCCTTATTTTCAGTAAATGGCGGGAAGCGCTCGGCGGCTGTGTCAAAACGATCATCACGGGCGCGAGCGCCTGTCCGATTCGTGTGATGCGTACGTTCAATGCTGCGGGCATACCCGTACGCGAAGGATACGGCATGACAGAGGCCGCGCCAGCCCTCACGTTCAGCCGAATGGGACCGGAAGGCGCCATGCTCGGCACCGTGGGCCTGCTGCTGGATGGCGTGGAGGTACGGCTCGAACCCAGCCCGGACTACCGCCTCGGTGAGGGCGAAATTTTGGCCAAAGGCCCCGGCACTATGATCGGTTACTACAAACAACCCGAAAAAACAGATGAAGCCATTCGCGTGATCAATGGCGAACGCTGGTTGGTCACCGGCGATGTTGGCGCATGGGTGGAAGGTCCTCAGGGGCAGAAATTTCTCAAAATAACGGATCGGAAGAAGGAATTGCTCAAGACCAGTCACGGCAAATATGTGGCACCTGCTCCGATCGAGTCGGCGCTCAAAGAGCACTTGCTCGTGGAACAGGCGATGCTCGTAGGCGACGACCGGAAATATGTCACAGCCCTGATTGTGCCCGCACAGGACGGGCTGCGCGACTGGTGCCGGCGCCATGAAATACCGTGGACGGATTTTACAGAAATGCTCCACCTGCCAGCAGTGCTTCACCGTTTTGAGATGCTGCTGGAGCGCCTCAACCCGCAGGTTGCCAAACACGAGCAGATCAAACGATTCGCCCTGCTACCGCAACCCTGGGAGCCGATCAAGGCCGACGGATCGGAAGCAGAACTCACGCCCACGCTAAAACTGAAGCGGCGGGTGATTTTGAGAAAATTTCAGCGGGAGATCGAAAACATGTACCAGGAGTAGGTTGGGGGACTATTGTTTGTTGGCTATTAAATTCCCAACACGCTCTAATGCTCCGTAATCAAACTGGACAGCCAATACCCAGGGGCAACAACCCTATCAGCGGTCGCGCTCCAAAAGTTCTTCCACTGTTTTTTTCAGTACGGCCTTGCGCTCTTCTGCCACGGATACCTCAAAAAGGTGGTCAAACGCCTCGTTTTGAAACCGTTGTTTCTCTAACGCAGTGCGTTCGGGTATGCCATTTCGGTCGAAAAGCGCACGCACTGCGGCTACTTTCCCAGGCGTGTCCTGATCCGTTTGCATCCAGTGACGGAGTTCTGCCTGGTCGTTGGGCGATGCCGTTTCGAGCGTTTTCAGCACAAGCCAGGTTTTTTTGTTTTGCAAAATATCCCCTCCGACTTGTTTGCCGAACTTGACGGGGTCGCCATAGGTGTCGAGCAGATCGTCCTGTATTTGAAAAGCGATACCGGCCAGGCGGCCGAACTGGTACAGGTGCTCGCGGTCGGTGCTGCTCGCTTCAGCGCATCTGGCCCCCATTTCGAGTGCGCCACCGAGCAGAACGGCTGTTTTTAGTTCAATCATGCGCAGGTATTCGGCCAGTTGCACGTCGTGCCGAGCCTCGAAGTTCATATCGTACTGCTGGCCCTCACACACCTCTATGGCCACACGATTGAATATTTGTGTCAGATCGGTCACGAGTTCAGGTGAGCCCGTGGCGGTAAGGTGCCGGTAGGCGTGGATCAGCATTACGTCGCCGCTTAGGATGCCTGTGGTCGTGTTCCAGCGGGTATGCACGGTGGGTTTGCCACGGCGCAAGGGTGCTGCATCCATGATATCGTCGTGCAATAGGGTAAAGTTGTGAAACAGTTCTACGGCCCAAGCGGCAGGAAGGGCGTGCTCCGTTTGGTCGGAAAACAGTTCGCAGGCCATGAGCAGGAGCGCTGGCCGCAGGCGTTTGCCGCCGAGGGTGAGCATGTAGTCACAAGGTACGTACAGCTCGCTCGGAGTGGTGGGAAAGGGATTTGCAGCGGTATAATCGGCGATGCGGTCGAGTAGTTGCGAGAGGGTATGCATGGGTCCTGGATTCCGAGTGGCGAAGGTAGGCCAAACTTCAAAACTTACCCTGCTCCGCTAACCAGTCGGCCTCTGTATCCACGTCCGAGTATTCGGGCAGCAGGGCACAGGTCTTGCTCAATAGCACGATTTTTTGCAAGGTTGTTTCCCGAACGGTGTCTGTGCTCCAGGCAATATTTTCAAAAACTGCTGGCTCGAACGCACGCATTCCGAGCAGGTAGTACCCGCCATCAGGAGTGGGGCCGAGCACAAAATCGTGGGTATCGAGCCGGGCAAATGCCTTGTTCAGAACTACTCCGGTCAGCGCCGGGCAGTCGCTGCCAATGATAGCGACACGCCCGGCACCGGCAGCAAATGCCTGCCGGAATGCGTCGGCCATACGGGCTCCAAGGTCGTCGCCCTGCTGCACAAATTTTTGAAACGCCGCTTCCGGCCAGTCATCGTTTCGGTCAATGGCATCAGAGTAAAAGAGCCAGCGCTGTACCGCTGTAGCCAGCGCGGCGACACGTGTTTTTTCCATCAAAACGCGGTAGATGCGCAGAGCCTCCGCGTCGCCTACGGTGCGAGCCAGCCGGGTTTTAACTTTTCCCGGGATGGGGTTTTTGATAAATACCAGTAGCGCAGCATCTGTTTGCACAAAGCCAAACTGTTGTGACACCTGCTGCTTCCCGACTATGTCTTGTTCAGTCAACGTTCTGTGTACTTTTTGAAATTGTCCAAAATTGCCTGCCAACCGCTCCGCTGCATCTCGTGTGTGTGGTGGTTTTCCGCCTCAAACTCCTCGGTGAGGTGGGTAGAGGCACCTGCTGTTGCAAATGTTACGGTCGCTTTTCGGCCATCATCCATGGTGTATGCGATACGTTGGTGTTCAAGAATTTCGTCGTACGTGCCACCAAAATCGAAACTGAAACTGCCATCCCTGGCCGCCATGGTGAACACAAACCTTCCGCCTGGTCGCAGGTCGTTCACTGCTTTGGGTGTGTGCCAGTCATCGGAAGCGTTGTTCCAATGCACAATGTGATCGGGCTCTGTCCACAGCCGCCAGATTTTCTCCACCGGGACGAGTACGGTGCTTTGCACCGTGATACTAGCCTTGGGTGTATCCGCCCTATCAGCAGTCAATCGGGCAATCTCGATCTTTCGCATTTGGAGCATAGCCTGCATGGCGCGTTGCGCTACGGCCGGGTTGGGGTCACCGAGCAGGCGTGGCAATGCCTCGGGAATGACTTGCCAGGATAAGCCGAACTGATCTTTGAGCCATCCGCACATACTTTCTTCGCCGCCGTTTGCTGTGAGTCTTTCCCAAAAAAAATCCACTTCATCCTGGGTTTCGCAATTGACAACAAAAGAAACAGCTTCGTTGAAGGTAAAGCCCGGCTCAGCCATTGGGTTGTCCATTGCAGCAAAGGTTTGGCCTGCAAGGCTGTATTCGGCGAATTTCAACGACCCTTCCGGCCCTGTTTCGTTTGCCGAATACGGCAGGAGCATGGCGATTGCTGATTGGGGGAACAGCTGCGTATAAAACCGTACGGCTGCTTCGCCTTGGCCACGTTGCGGGCCGGTGAACAGGAAAGAGGGCATGATTTTCTGATCGGTACTGGCGAATTTACCCAGCATGATCTGCCAGGAAAGGCCGTATTTGTCCTGAGCCCAGCCGTATCGTTCGCTCCAATCGTATTTAGCAAGCGGCATCAGGGCCAGCCCGCCATCGGTGAGTTTTGACCAGACAGCCTCGACTTCGTCCGGCGTATCACAAGACACAAAAAAGGAAATGGAGGGGTTGAACTGGAACTTCGGCCCGCCGTTCAGGGCGCTGAATTTTTTCCCGTTGAGAATAAAGTCCACGACCAGGACGGCATCGCCATTTCGGACGATATTTTCGAGCGATGAATTTGGGAAAACGGAACAGTAGAAATCGGCAGCTTCCTTCGCCTGGTGGTCGAACCAGAGGAAAGGTGTGATCGTTGGTGTATTGCTCATAAATGATGGCTTGTGCTTAGTAAGAGGATTCTATCGTGGCGGCTATCCTTTTTCTACGCAATCAAACATCCACTGAACCCCGAACTTGTCGGTACCGCTACCAAAATAACTGCCCCAAAACATGTCCTGAAGTTCCATTTCTGCCTTGCCTCCTGCAAGGAGTGCATCGAACAGGCGCTTGGTTTCGGCCCGCGAATCGGGCGAGAGGCAGATATAAGAATTGGTGCCCATTCGCACGTTGAAACCCATGGACTCAGGCGCATCGGTACCCATGAGTAGGTGTCCACCGAGGATGGGCAGCCCCACATGCATGACCAGATTTTTGTCGGCCTCGGCCATGGGCGGTGCACCTTCCTGGGGAGGCATCCCGCTGAAACGCATGATGCCGTCGCCGGAAAACTTGCCGCCGAAGACGGATTTGTAGAAATTGAATGCTTCCTCCGTCTGGCGGGGAAAATTGAGATAAGTACCTACGCTTGCCATAATGTGTTTATTTATTTGTTTAAAAACTATTTGTTTTTAATTACAACTTCTTCGACCCGGAACCGGACGATTTTGCCGATCAACTCCAGTGGCATTGGTTGGCTGAGCGGAAACTGCACGGAGCCTTTGCCTTGTTTGAACGTGGCCAAGGCTGCCTGGAAAGCAGCATGACCTGTTGGGGTAGCATAGAACCCGATGTGGTTCTTGAACGCAGCGAAATGAACGAGACTGCCGGACTGAACGAACGTTGGAATGCCGTAACGGATGGCTTCCGTGGCATTTGGGGCCGCAGAGCGGATGGTCTGGCGTACTTGCTCTAATATACCGCGGACATGTTCCGGGTAGTTCGCAATGTACTCGTCTATGGTGTTCGGCTTGTTCATCTCGTACCGTCGTTTGACAAAACAGGGTGCAAAGGTGTGGTTGAAAAATTTAAAAACAAAAAGTTTTATAAACTTTTTTTACTTCGAGAAATACAGAAGGGAAAAAACAAAAATACCGATGCTGATAACCGTTTGTGTCAGGATAATGATCAGCACCGTTTTGACCACCGTTAGCCAAATCGGGGCTCCCATCAGTTGGATATTGGCCCATGCGACGTAACTGGTCCACAAGAAAAAATAAAACAGCAAAACGGCGCTATAGTACTCGCGAAAGCATACGATGAGGGGGGTAAATACCAGCAGATAAAAAACGGTTCGGAAGCCGCCCAGGAATGCATGCAAGGCGAGGTGTTCGGCGTAATTGAAGCCTTTTTTCAAAAACAACAGCCAACTGAAACCGGCGGCTATGGGCACGCTCAGGAAAAAGATGATATTGATGTGTTTGGCGACTAAAGCCGAAATCGGGTTGGTATGGCCTTCGCTGCCTGACATCAGATCGAATGATACCGTGAGCAGCACGGAAATACCTACCGTAAGGGTGAGGAACTTCAGCGGGTCGTAGTACTTTTTCCGTTTGCCGGCGAAATACTCCTGAGCGACCGTGCCCGGTTGAGTAGCCAGACCGGTCGTCAGGCGCAGAATGCCGGAGTCGGTATGCAAAAATTTGCGGAGCACATCCTTGCGCACCTGCCGGATTTTAAGGCGTTTGGTTTTCGCTGCCTGACCGCATTGGGAGCAGAACTTGTCCTCGGGTAGCAGGGGTTGTTCGCAGTTTTTGCACCTTGCTTCTTTTGTCGCCATTGTAAGAGCGTGTTTGAAATCGGTTTACGGTCGGTATAAATGGCCCGAGGCCGCATCGAGGAGGCACGCAAAGCCAAGAGGAATGCTGACCTACAACAGCATTTTTTTCAACCGTTCAAAATCCTCCCGTGTGGAGTAGCCGTTCGGGGAAAAGTTTTTTTCGGCTTCCTGGAAAAGGGTATGAAAGGACGTGCCGTCGGCGGCTTTGACATCGGGGTTTGCACCTTTTTCTAGCAGTGTAGCGCACACTCCCCAACGCTCGAGAATGGCGGCCAAAAACAGCGGTGTTACGGGGCCTTGTTCATCGTTAAGTATTGCAGTAGTGTTGAGATCGGCTCCAAACTCAAGCAATACCCGCACCGTCAAGTCCGGTTTTTGGTACGAACCGACTGCCTCGAACAGGGTGTGTCGATTGTCGTAAGTAGCGTTGGCATCGGCCCCCTGCTCAAGCAGGAATCGGAGTAGCTTGGCGTTTCCAGTCGAAGCGACGAACATGTGGAGCGGGTAATCACCGGGGTCTCTCGTGTATTCGAGTCGCGCTCCAGCCTGCAACAGCAGCCGGATACATTCCAACCGTTCTTCGATCTTGTGGTCAGAGCTGGCGGTGTGATTCACGACGAAGCTCAACAGCTCGCCGTTTTCATTGAGGCGTGGCACGGGTTTTTGCAAGATTTTTTTTACGGCTTCAGGATTACCATCGTAGACTGCCCGGGCAATGCTTTCGCGCTCTTTGTCATCGAATACGGGTTTGGATGACTCGATTTTGGCAGACACTTTCTGTTTGATACTACTCAAGACCGAACCAAGTTTCATTAAAAAAAATGGTACAAAAATCACGGCAAGTGCGGTGTATTTAGCCCACTTGTAAGGCAGTAGATTCAACCCGAGCATCACGAACAGTATGATAATAGCGATGTAGAAAAAGACCTGCCCCATAGCTCGGCCATAGGCATCTCCGCCCTTGTCAGGCCTTACGGTTTCGGCTATTACGAGTACAGCCAGGCTACCGATGATGATCCAGTTGAGGATAGTGACGATTTTGAGTATGTTCATTGTGTAAAATTACGTGACACTAGTGCCCCG
>JBJXEZ010000039.1:0-13141 GCA_046153695.1 Saprospiraceae bacterium | reverse complement strand
GCTTTTCAGTTGCGCGATCTTGGCCCCGATGTGGTAGGTAAAATCGGTAAATTCCACGTTTTGCAGGGTCTGGAGTGTAGCAGTGAAGTCTTTCTTTTCAAAATAAAGCGCTGCTAGGTTGTAGGCGAAGGCGTTGTCGCGCTCGGCAGGAGGAAGGCGGTCGCGGTAATCATGCAGGAACTGCTCCGTCCAGTCGAATGCACCGCAACGAAGCCCGGTAGTAGTGATATTTTTGAACGTCCACTGGGAAATCCTTCCCTGGCGCAGTAAAATATCGCGGCTCAGCAGGGATTTGTACAGAGCCAAAGCCTGTGGGTAAGCACCACTCTGGCCGTCGTTGATGCTTCGGATGCAATAGTTGAGCGCGTACTGGTACAGTGCAGCCAGTTCTTCCCGCCCAAAAACGGCGTAGTGCTCGTCCAGTTCGGCTTGCAGCGCGGCGAACGTATCGGCTCCGGGGCGTTCCAGCAGGTCGAGTGCGGCGAGATGTACCCGGACGGCGGGCTGTGCGGCCAGCATAGGTTCCTGCGCGCACCACTCCCGAATGGCTGGCAGCCACCGCGGGCGCTCGTCTGAGCGCAAAACGGCCAGCCCGTGTCGGCTTAACATGGCCCCTCCAAGACGCAATTTTTCTATAACAAAGGCAATATCGACAGATTCTGCCTGACGTTTCAGGTGCTCCCCGGCTACGCGGCGGGCGCGGCGGCTGTCGAGCGCCTCGGCGGCTTCCCACCAGTTCATTTCGAGGAATTGCCAGCGGGCAGTGCGGTCTGGACGACGGTCAAGCAAGGTGCGGCTTTTGGCCAAAACGCCAGCAGCCTGGGCATCGAGGTTGCGGGCCAACAGGGCCTCGGTGGCGGCAAGTTGGCGCTCTACGGGCTGTTCGTACTGCACAGTATAGGCCAGAAAACCGAGCAGGAGGTCATACAAATCGGAAACCAGGTTGTTGATTTTGAACTCGTCATACACCGAATCGGCGCCAAACAGGTGCATGTACACCCGGCGCTTGTCGAGGGCATCGGCTGAAAATGCCGGTGCATGGGCCAGCAGGTGATCAGCCAGCGCCCGCAGCCCGGCGTGCTTGTTGAAAAAGTCCGAGTGGACGTATTCGCGCCACCAGGTGCGTTCGCGGGTGGAGAGCGCCCGTAGCGTGTCGAGCAGTTTGGTCTTGCGCATGGAAAGTCAACTTTGGCGGCAAATGTAGTTGTTTGAAAAAATCTATAATTGCCAAAAAGTGTAGTTGTTCGCTCTTCGATTACCGGGGTACTTTTGTCCCGTCAACGTTTATCCACTATTTCTACCTGTTAACTTTCCCACTATGAAACGTCTTTATTCGTTTTTTCTCCGATTTCGGTGCGCAGTTCTCGCCGTTGCACTGGTATTTTTCCAACAAGCCGGTAGCGGCCAAACCTCTTGTTTCTCCTTAGGCATACCCACCGTGGCAGGTGCGCAAAGCGACATAGTAACAGTGCCCGTGACGGTTCAGAATTTTCAGGACATACTCTCCATGGGCCTTGAATTGTCGTGGCCCGCAACCGACCTTGAGTTTGCTTCCCCTCTGACATTTGGAACCAACCCGCTTGGACTGACCACGGCCAATTTCAACACAAACATTCCGGGCCTGCTAAAATTCACTTTTTTTGATCAAAACACCCTCGGCATTGACCTGCCCGACGGTACGGTGATCTTCAACATCCGCTTGCGGATAACAACTTCGGCGGCCAAGTTTGTACCGATTCGACTTGAAAATGATCCGTCCGGCATCATTCCGGAAGTCGTTTCCCAGCCGGGCGGTTTCCTGTCCGTTCCGCTGCGCGGCGGCGGTGTTTATGCCAACATGCCTCCGGCATCACCGCCCATTGTCGAAACCATCTGTACCACTGTGTCCTCGGGCGGCTGCCAGAACCAGACAGGTAGCATAACGATCACGGTCACGGGCGGTACGCCACCGTACGTATATCAGTGGGGCGCTTCTAACGGTGTGCAATTTTCAACGACCAAAAACCTGACAAACCTGCCCTACGGATTTTACTATCTCACCGTTACCGACGGCGTTGGCGCGACGGCTAACGCCAGCGTATTCATCGCCTCCGGCACAATTCCACTCGCGCTCAGCGGACAAGTGCAAAACGCCTCGTGCTCGGGCGACGACGGCTGCATCAACCTGTCCGTCAGCACCGGTCAATGGCCGGTGTCGTTTGCCTGGTCCACCACCAATACTAGTCAAAATCACTGCAGCCTTGCCCCCGGCACCTACACCGTCACGGCCACCGATGCGGGCGGATGCTCCGTAACCAAAAGTTTTGATGTGGTAGCAGATGGGGTTTTGGCCGTCAATATGTTTGTTTCGCCAGCGAATTGTACCAATGACCAGTTCGGCAGCGCCGCGGCTCTGCCACAAAACGGCGTGCCGCCGTACCAGTACCTTTGGTCAAACAACACTGTTGGTCAATTGAATACGGGTATAATTTCAGGCCCGCACACGGTCACAGTTACCGATAGCGAAGGCTGCTCGGCCGTGAAAACAATTATTGTCAGCGACGCAGCGACGCAGGCTTGGGGGCTGGACTTGTTTGCTCAATGCCTGGCCGCCAACGAGGGCAATGTGCTGGTAACTTCCACCAATCCCGCTGCGCTCACATACCCTGTGACTGTGGAGTGGGGCAACGGCACCACCATGATCGTATCCTCGCCAGACGATACGCTGGCCAGCCTGACCGGCGTGCCCTCCGGGGTGTACACAGCGCTGGTGACCGACTCGCTGGGCTGCTCTCAACTGCTCGAAACCGCGCTGAACTGTTTCGGCCCGGCACCACAGGACTCGGCGGCCCTGGTTTGGCCCGGCGACGCAGACAACAACAGCGCCGTGAACCACCACGACTTGCTGTACCTCGGACTTGCATTTGGCCAAACAGGCCCGACACGCCCAGCCGCCACCAACAACTGGTCGGGCCAGCCTGCGCCCGATTGGCTGCAGAGCACGACCGGCCCGGTCGTCAATTTCAAAAACATGGACACCAACGGCGATGGCACGGTGAGCGCCGCTGATACCCTGGCCATTGCCGCCAACTGGGGCCGCGTGGTGGATCCGTTTGCCAACGATCCGTTTGCCGCGCCCGCCGATGTGCCCGGCATGAGCGGCCCTACGATGACCCTGCCCGCCGACACGCTGTACGCCGGTCAAACGACCTTCGTCCCTGTCGTGCTCGGTAGCCAAGCCACTCCGGCCGACAGCCTGCACGGCCTGGCGTTCAGCATTTCGTACAATCCGAAGGTTTTGCAGGCGTTGTATTTCGAGCCGGAAGCATCGTGGTTTGGCAACCCGGCTGACGGGCTGCTGTGCCTGCAGCGGCATTTCCCCGGCCAAAACCGTATAGACGTGGCCCTTTCCCGAACCGACGGGATGCCTGCCAGCGGCTATGGCATCATCGGCAAGATGTTCATCATCATCGAGGACGACATCTTTTTCAAAAAAGACATCGGCGAACCGGAATCCGAAAACGAAGCAACCATGACCACGCGACTTTTTGCCCGAAACCTCTTCGGATTGACGCCCAACAATATGCCGATTGGCCTGCCCGCAGTGGAGTCACGACTGATCATTTCCCAAACCGTAAGCACGAACCCGGAATTGCTTGGCTCTCGCGGCATTGCACTGTGGCCCAATCCGGCCTCGCACGTGGCGAATATCACCAGCCCCGATGCGTTCCTGCGCTCCGTAACGGTGACGGACATGGCCGGTCGGCTGAAGTACCGTGCTTCTGACTTGGCGGACAATACGTTGACTATTCCTGTTCGGACCTGGGCCCCCGGCACCTACCTGGTGCAGGCGCAAACGGCGGAGGGGGTGTTCGCTCGGTTGCTTGTAATTGTAAACTGAATTATTACTCACAAAAAAATTCTTACATCATGAAATTCATCTTTCCGCTCTGCCTCGGCCTCCTTTGGTCCGCCGTCCTTTCCGCTCAATGCTCGCCGGATGTCTCGCCACCTTTAGTGGTGCCAAAAACCAATTATTCCGCCGCGCTCGGCGGGCCAAACTGCACCGCTGTGATTCGACCGGCCAATTTGTTGGAGTCGTTCAGTGACAATTGCTCCGTCAACGGGGATATCCATCTCGGTTTTCGGCGACTGGGCACCGGCTACGGTTTTCCGTTTCCGCCAACCAGTCAAGAGATGACCTTGGCACCGGCGGACCTACCCGGCCCGGTGCTGATCGAGGTGTGGGCGAAGGATAAAGCGGGCAATTCGGCCTTTACGTTCGTGCAAGTGGGCTTGCAAAACCCATCGGGGTGCATATTTTCTTTGCTGCCTGATACCGTTAAACTTGCAAACAAAGATTTTACGTGGACTGTGCTGACTCAATCGCCGGCAGGTGTGGATACAGTTGTCACTACTGATCCAACGATGATATTTCAGCAGGGTATTTTTGATGGCCCGGACGAGGACAATGTCATCACCTTTTGGCCGACCAAGGGCAATGACCCGCTAAATGGCGTGAGCACGTTAGACCTCGTTATGATAACACGGCACTACTTGGGCGTGCGGCCCTTTTTGCATGCCGTACAGACCATAGCGGCGGACGTAGATCGGAACAACCAGGTGACCCCGAACGATTTTTCTGAACTGCGAAAACTGATTCTCGGGATTTACACGGATTTTCCGGAAAACACCTCATGGCGGTTTGTAGCCGATGACTATAATTTTCCACCGCCGACCAACCCCATCGCGGGGCCGATACCGGAGTCCGTGACATTCGATCGTCACAGAGATAAGCCTTTGCCCACATTTATTGGGATTAAAATCGGCGACGTAAGCGGCAATGCCGTTACCAGTTCACTGGTCGGGGCCGAAGACCGCGCCAACGCTGCGTTCAGTCTCCCGGATATGCGCCTGGAGCCGGGCCAGCGGGTCGGTGTGCCGGTTCGCCTGTCCGAATTTGGGCAATTGGAAGGCCTGCAGGGGGTGTTTTCGTTCGATCCGACCGTGATGGACGTTGCGGCGTTACGACCGGGTTCATTGCCAGGTTTTTCCTCCGAAAACTATTTCAGGTCGGAGCCGGGCGTGCTCGCGCTGAGTTGGGTGTTGCCTGCGTTAGGTCCGATTCCCGTTGGCGAGCCGATGTTCTTTTTAGAAATAACCGCTCGCGAGCCGCTCGTTTTAAGCGAAGCGCTCTGGCTCCGGCCCGACAGGTTGCGTGCCGAGGCGTATGACGTGACAGGCCGCATTGCCGACCTTGGTTTGCGTTTCGATCCGTTGCCACTACCGAAAATCGACGAAATCTTACCAGCATATCCTAACCCGACAACGGGCGATTTTTTCATACCGGTTCGTCTGGCTACGGATGGACAGACAATGATCGAGGTGTTCGATATGCAAGGGCGGCTGGTATATTCCGAAGGGAACGACCTGCCCGCTGGTGCGCATCGGCTGCGGGTGCCGGCAAGGGATTGGAACGCCGCCGGGGTTTATTTATATCGTATCACGGTGGGGTCTGTTGCCGCCGATCGTGGCCGGATACAGGTTGGCCCCAAATAGAAATCCCTCGCTGATTGCAGCGAGGGACTCTAACCCAAACAAATAAACACAAAAACTACTTGGTGCAATGTTAAGGCGACTTTTGGGGCTGCAACAAATTTACACCCGTTTTTTTTCGGGAATTTTGAAAAAATCTTGGAAGTTGGCTTTACACATGAAATTAAGATTGACCAATAGCCCGACTGGCCGATGATTGCTCGGAGGCGAGCCCAACCAGGACCAACGCTTGAATTTTTTTAAGCGAAAAGTTTCGGTTGGGCTACCTTCGCTCCATGCGCTTCGTACATTTCTTTTTGGCTCTGTCTCTCACCGCAGGGTTGGTCTGGCTCCTGCAAACGCCTCTTCGATTCGGCTCTGTTTCCCTGCCCGTGCTAGGCAATTTTTTCAATCCGTTCACAGGTTTTTGGCAAAATGCCGAGCCAGTTACCGGTTTTTCGCTCCAAAATATACAACTGCCGGGCCTGAAGGGTAGGGTAGAGGTGGTATACGACGACCTGCTCGTGCCACACATTTTTGCTGAAAACACCGAAGATGCTTTGCGGGCGCAAGGTTTCGTAACCGCGCGGCACCGCTTGTGGCAAATGGATATCGCCACGCGAAAGGCATCGGGTCGCCTGTCAGAAGTGTTGGGCGAGCGTACGCTGGAAATAGACCGGCTGGCCCGGAGAAGGGGTATGGTCTTCGCCGCCGAAAACGCCCTTCTGGGTTGGCGGAAATCACCCGAAGGCATGCGCCTGCTGGAGGCTTATTGCGCGGGCGTGAACGCCTACCTCGCTCAACTCACCCCGGCTGAGTATCCTTTGGAGTTTAAATTGCTCGGCTATGCCCCCGAACCCTGGTCGCCCCTGAGGACGGCATTGCTCGTGGAGGCCATGGCCGAAACGCTCTGCTCCGGCGAAAACGACTTGCCCGCCACCAACGCCCTCAATCTTTATGGGCGCGATACATTCGACTACTTATACCCGGCATGGAATCAAAAACAACGTCCAATCGTGCCGGATACCGGCCAATGGACCGGGCAGCGAACGACCGCCTCAGCGCAGCCCAAATACGGCAGCAACGAGACGATGCCGCCCAGCGATGGGAAAATGGCCATAACAGAACGCCCGGACTACATCCTCGGCTCCAACAACTGGGCAGTGGATGGCTCCAAAACTGCCTCTGGCCACCCGATTCTGTGTAACGACCCCCACCTGAATCTCACCCTGCCTTCCATTTGGTTTCAACTACAAATACACACGCCGGAAATGAACTGCTATGGCGTGTCTTTGCAGGGCATGCCCGGGATTATCATCGGATTCAACGAAAATACAGCCTGGGGCGTGACGAATGTGGGGCACGACGTGTCGGACTGGTACCGCATCAAGTGGACCGATGGTACCCGAACCCGCTACCTGCTTGACGGCGTAGAGCGCAACGCTGACTTGCACTTGGAGGAGATTAAGATCAAAGGCCAGGCGCCCCTCCTTGACACAGTTCGCTACACCGTGTGGGGGCCGGTGACCCACGATTATGACAAGGAGCATCCTTTACGTGACTGCGCCTTGCGGTGGGTGACACACGAGCAGCCCAATCCTGACGAGTTGAAAGCGTTGTTGCTGCTTGATTCGGGCAAATCCTACTCGGATTACCGCACTGCTTTGCGCGGCTATGAGTGCCCGGCACAAAACTTTGTGTTTGCCTCTCGAACTGGGGATATCGCTATTACCGTGCAAGGGCGGCTGCCGGTACGGGCACAGGAGCAGGGACGGTTTGTACTCGACGGGAGCAAGGCTGCCAGCGCCTGGGGAGGATTTATCCCGATGGATCAGGTTCCGTCCCTGCATAACCCTGCACGAGGCTTCGTTTTTTCCGCCAACCAGCACTCCACTTCGCCGACATACCCATATTACTACCTGTCCTTCGAATTCGACGCCAGCCGCGGACGGCGTATTTACGACCGGCTGTCGACACTCAAAAATGCTACACGGGACAGCATGAAAACCATTCAGTTGGACAATTTCAGCCAACGAGCGGCAGATGCCCTGCCCGTTATGCTCCGGCTACTCGACCGGAACCGCCTCGATGCCGATGGCCGGAAAATGGCTGATGAACTGGCTGCCTGGAATTTTCGCTACGATGCCGAATCTACCGCTGCGCCATTGTACACCATGTGGTTCGACTCTTGCTACGTACTCACTTGGGACGAAATGGCCACCTTGCGTGACCAGGGCACCAGCGTTATGACACCAGAGCGCTGGAGATTCATCGAACTACTCGAAACAGACACGGCGAGTATTTTTTTCGATTGCCTAAACACGCCAAGGCGCGAATCCGCCGCTGATGTGGTGAACGACGGGTTTTCCAAAATGCAGCGGTATTTCCGAGACAATCCCTCTGAGCGGGCGCCATGGGCAAAATTTCGACCCTTTGCTGTGCGGCACATTGCTCAAATTGATGCTTTCAGCCGTATGGATTTGGAGGTGGGAGGTCACGGCTCGGCCCCGAACGCCATTTCCCGAAGCAATGGCCCATCATGGCGCATGATTGTGGAAATTGGCGAGCTGGTGGAAGCCCTCGGCGTGTACCCCGGCGGGCAATCCGGCAACCCGGGAAGCCGCTACTACGACAATATGGTAGACGCTTGGGCTGCTGGCGAATACTATGACCTTATGTTTTTGAATAAACCGGATGCCGCGCCCGCTGAGAAGGTGCTTGCCCGACAAACATTTTTGCCAAAATGAGGAATACCCTTTTCGTACTGGTATTTGTTTTTGCCGCTGGACAACTTTGCCATGTTGGTTTGCCCTGGTGGGGCGTTGCGCCTATCGGTGCTGTTGCAGGTTGGTTATTTCCACTGGGATCGGGGCGCAGTTGGTTGGCCGGGTTTCTCGGCGGCTTTCTGCTTTGGGTTGTTTACGCTGTTGTGCTAGACTTGCCAAACGAGGGAATCCTTTCCGCTCGCATCGGAAATCTGTTCATGGGCCTACCCCGATTGGGGGTTCTCGCGCTAACTGGCTTTTGGGGCGGACTACTTGCGGGCTTCGGCAGTTTGACTGGTAATTTGGCGCGAGTGGTTCTTAAGGAACGTCACGGGAATAAGGGTACAAATTTGGCGGCCTAATTTTGCCGCTGTTTTCGTTGTTCGTCGGTTGTTTAGGCACCACTAAACGCCCTCCTCTCGCCTCAACAGCAACAAAAACGGCTCCCCAAATTTGCACCTTTATTCCAGCGCCGTTCCTAAGAAAAAATAGTTGCGAAAAAAATATGCTTCAATACGTTCTGATGTTCAAACGAACAGCCTACTTTTGACCCATAAATTTTAATCGCATACGTCCTCTTTCCTTCCGGGCGATACAACATTCTAATCCTACCAATTTTCAAGTATGGACAAAACCGGTCGCGTGTGCTCGCGGCCGGTTTTTGTTTTTTTCTACTTAGCCATCTCGACTTACCGCTTGCGCGGCTTGGCTTTTTTCGTATTGTCTTCGATGCGGTTAGGCTTTGGTGCAGTAGGCATGTCCGACAGCCGGTTGGGATCACCGAGTGGGTCGCCCTTGCGGTACCAAAAAACCAGCCCGGCTACAAACAACAGCAAGATCAGTCCCGAGGCTATACGGGAAATGTTTTCGCCCAGATCGAACGAGCGAGGCTCGAAGCGCATTTCCAATTTCATTTTTTGGCCAGCGGGCAGGCGCATCCCGCGGAGCAAGTAGTTTACTTTTGTAAAATCCGGCGCAGGCTGCTCGTTCAGGTAGCATTTCCATCCTTTTGACGGCGGGTAGTACATTTCTGAAAAAACGGCCAATTGTTCGGTCTGCGCTGAGTACTCGTACTCCATTTTGCTGGGGTGGTACTTGCTGAGGCGGATTTTTGCCGTGCTGTCGAATTGGATATTGAGGTCGCGCAATGGCTCGGCATAAGTACCCGAAACGATGGCCTCCGACTTGGGATCCAGGTTGCGGAGTGCTTGTAACTCTTGGTCGGCACCGGTCAGCACAGTGATCTTGGGAACAAACCACGCATGTCCACATGCCTGTTGGTTGGGTATCAATTCGCCTTTTGGTCCTACGATGTACTTTCCGTTCAACATACCGACAATATGCAGGCTTTGACCAAGTGCGGGCGAGAGGAACGTGTCTACAACTTCCTGGAATCGCTGGAGTTTGGCGGCGTGGTAGCCGCTCAGGCTTTTGTGAAAATAAGAAGTGGTGGCGTTACCGGTGATGCCTCCACGCGAAAGGTCAAGTACACGGTAGTGTGGATCGGGGTCCTGGCGAATCTGTAAATCCTGCTCGGTGGGTTGAGGCGGTGCTGTGGCGGCACGTTTGTTTTCATATTTCTGCGCCGAAATAGTGCGGTTGGTCACCAGCCAGTTATCAGCCAGAGCAAACAAGGTGACTAACATGACCGCAAGGCCTGCCCGCATACGACCTGCGAGGTACAACCAGATCAACCCGGCCCCAATGGCTACGAAAAACAGGGATCGAAATACGTCGCTGCGAAGCATGTCGGCCCGATCCTCCTGGAGCAGTTGGAGCAGTCCGGGGTCTTGCTGGAGGTTTGAGTCGTACTGACCGCTGGTACTGCCCATAGCCAGTGCCAACAAACAAAGTCCTCCCGTGATACCCGTGGCCCAGAGCAGGGCACGTTTTTTCTTTTCAGTGGATATTTCCCGGTCACATAATTTTTGAAGAGCCAATGCCCCGAGCACGGCCAGGCAGAGTTGGGCTATGCCGAGGGCCATGGATACTGCCCTGAACTTATTGAACATGGGCAAATAGTCGTACCAGACGAAATTGAGGAAAAAGTTTTTACCCCAAGCCAGCGAAATCATGAACAGGCTACCTCCCACTAACCAGTATTTCAGTCCGCCAGGTACTAACAAGGCTCCGAAAAAAAAGAGCAAAACCGCAATAACACCGAAGTAGATAGCCGTACCTACGAAAGGTTGGTCGCCAGTGTAAAACAGGCCGTTGATTTGGTTGCGGGCCTGTGGGGCTACAGCGTTGTAGAGTTTGGTGTCTTTAAAAGACTCGCCTGCACCGCCGCCAGCGAAATGCGGCACGAGCAACGTCATGCTTTCGCCGATGCCGTAGCTCCAGCCGAAAAGATAGTCTTTGTCGAGGCCATCGCCTTTCGATTGTTTCTGGCTCAGCTCCGATATTCCCCGAATGGTTTCTTGACTGTACTCGTATGTGGGCCAAAGTCGGGAGGTATTGGCTAAAAAACCCAGCGCTATAGCCAGGGAACAGGCCATAACCGCTTTTATCCAATTTGCCCATTTTTTCTCCCGAATGGCATCAACTAGTTTGGCCACGAAAAAGATGCCTGAAAGCAGCAAGGTGTAGTAGGTGATCTGGACGTGGTTGGCATTGACTTGAAGCGACAGGAACAAGGCCATTAGTCCGCCGCCGAGCAACAGTTTGTTGTTGAACGCCAAAACTAAGCCAGCCAAAACACCCGGAGTTAAGGCCAGAGCGACCATTTTAGTGGTATGTCCGGCCTCCAAAATGTCCACATTATAGGTGGTGATGCTATACGCTAAAGCACCAAAAACGCCCACACGCCAGTCGGTTTGCAGCGTCATCATCAGCAAATACATACACAGCATGGCCAACAGGACTTGCAGCCATACATCTGTGGAATCACTCCACAGGAGCAAAACGTTCAGTAGCGGGGCGGTCAGGTTGCCGTACATCGGGGCATATATCTGGTAGGAAGGCATTCCTCCGAATGCACTGTTCGTCCAGAGCGGAGCCTCGCCTTCCGACTTGATGTAGGACTGGATTTCGGTCTGCATTCCCCGGGCCTTGTCGTTGTCGGGCTGGGGCAAAGCCTTGCCCTGGAAAGCGTTGGGAGCAAAAAAAATAGCGGCGACAGCCACCAACGAAACAACCGCAATGAGGTGTGGAAATATTTTTTTGAAATCCATATTCCTGTGAATCTAGTCTGAAAAAACAACTTTTTAATATGTGTCACTGTGGTCGCCCCCAACGCTGTGAGCCGCTGTGGCACTTTTTTATGCTGAATGAGCAATGGCGCGAAGGTATACAATTGCCTTAATCACAAACCGTGTCAGTTTAGTTTTTGCATCAAATCCCGAAGGGCATCGGTTGGTATTTCGTGCCCGCCTGTAAATGATTTTTCTTCAAAATCCACGCCGCTGGCAGTTTCGATCTCGTGGAGTTCGACGAAACGGTCGGGGGTAAGGAAAGGATCGTCGGAGCCGTATAGCAAGTACAGGTTTTTGTTGGATAGGTAGTCTTTGTGCGCTTGGTAATCAAGGTCTTCTGGCGGCATTCCAGCCCACAGCACGAGGTCGTGGAAATGGGGATGGTAACGCAGTACCCAGCGGCAGAGCGTGGCGGTGCCCTGCGAGAAACCGAGTAGCACGATGCGGATATCGACGGGAATAGCAGCCGTGCAGCGGTTCAACAACATTTCCATGTAGGCCGCATTGTCGGCTATTTCGTCCTCCCGGCAGTGGCGAGTCATCCAGGTTGCACCCACAGGCCCACTGAAGCCTTTTTTGTAAAAATGGTTGAGCCCTTCGGGAGCCACCACGAGCGTGTGGCCGTTGTCAAGCAATTGAAAGTTTTCGAGAAACTCTGATGCCAGCTGTGCATACCCGTGGCAAACGATCCACAGTTGCCGAATGTGCGGCCCCGGCTCGCCGAGGGTGTAGTACTGGGCCGTTTTGCTGACGTTGAGTTTGTGGTGTTGCATGGCCGATTTTTGCCGCAAGGTAAGACGTGTTCTGTGTTAACGTTTGGAAAAACCATGCTCCGGGTTTTCCCGTATTGCAGATTCCGGGAAAATCTTGCGCCCGATTTGTCGAGCAGTGGCGCACGGTTCGCTACTTTTGCGGCAAATCTTTACAAAATCTTTTTTTCCATCACACAAAAACAGTTTACAAGATGAACAAGAAACTTATTTATCTCATCGCGCTTCTGGGTGCAATGGTGGCATTTGTCCCGGCTTGCAAAGATGCCGATCCTTGCAAAGATGTTGATTGCGGTGCCAATGGTACTTGCGTTGACGGCGCATGTTTCTGCAACGACGGTTACGAAGGAAGCGATTGCCTCACGGAATGGTCCGGCAAATTTGTTCACCCGAACTACGACGGCACAGACGTTTGCACCATGCCTGTAGGTACATTTGACTACTCGATGAAAATATCCCGTGTCAGCGAGTCGAAAATTTTGCTCGAAAAAATCGGAGGCACCGTATTTGATGTTGATGCCGATGTTTCGTATGCCAGTGCAAGCGATGAAACTGCCACCAAAATCACGATCGCCGATGTCATTGGCGCACGTACGTTTGCTGGTACAGGCACCATATCGGGCAGCGTAATCACGGGTAGCTACACTATCACACAAGGCGGTGCGGTTACCGATGCTTGCACCTTTACCTGGACAAAGAAGTAAGCGTAAGTGCCGAGGACTAAATAAATTACTAACAAAAAGAGGGCACCGGCATTAATTCGCCGGTGCCCTCTCTCTATTTTGGAACTATTTTTTACTTGCCGCCTTCTTTTCGTTTTGTAGCACCTGGTCGCTCAACAGGAGCGGGCGCTGCACCGGGCGTTTCCTCACGCTTGGTTGCACCGGGTCGCTCAACG
>JBJXEZ010000165.1:0-4630 GCA_046153695.1 Saprospiraceae bacterium | reverse complement strand
ACGGTCTCCATATTGCCATCGCCATCGAGATCGAGGTACAACTGGAAACGGAAGTTGACATTAAACTTGGAACAGTCGTCTGTGGCAGACAGGCACAACTCAGCCGGGCCTTCGCACAGGTCGTGGGAGCCGGTCAGGCCGTCGTACCAGTACGATTCGTTCCACAGGGTTGGGGAGTTGTCGGTAATGTCACAGCACTCCTGCGTGCTGGTTTGGCACTGGACAACCGGTTTGACGGCATCCGTGACTTTTATGATCTGTTTGTACTGGTAGCAGTTCACGTTGGGCGACCAGTACTCGCTGAAATTTTTGGGCTGGGCGTCCGAGGGGGCCAGTTTGACTACTGTCGGTGCCCATGGTGCGGGCGTTCCGAAAGGTGCCACGATGGGGCCAACCATATTGGAGGCGTGATTGATCTGCGGGTTGGGGTTGGGGTTGGGTACATAGGTACACCCAAGATTGGGGTTGTAGCTGCACCAGTTTATGATCGTCCAGGTTCGTTCGATTTTATAGCAGGCATCGGGCACCACGTTGAAATACTGATCCGTGTGTGACACACCCAGTAATTCACAGTTTTCACCAAAAAACTGTGGCTCGCCGTATGTGCCCGAACCATTGCAGGCCGTCACGACCACATCATCGGGGAATTTCACAAAATAATTTTGCTTGTACTCCACGACGATCCGTTGCGTGCAGGAGCTGGTGAGGCCATTGCAGTCGGATACGCGGAAGGTGCGTACGACCGTGCCCCGCGAGCAAGTGGTATCGAAAAGTGCCCAATTGACGGTGCTCGTCACAGTGTCCACGCAGCAGTTGTCAGCACCGGTGGCCATGCCGTGCGCCCAGAGAGAGGGGTCAAAGTTGTCACAGTTGATGGTCGTATTCGCCGGAGGTATGCATACGGGCTTCAGTTTGTCGTCCACGTATGCCTGTACCTGGCATTCGTTGGAGTGCGCCTCCTGAAAACTGAGGCTGACCGGACCGGCGGGCAATGGCAAATCGTACACACGCAGGATGACGATAATCGTGTCGCCCACGTCCGAGCAACAGAACTTGACCTGATCGTGAAACTGTGAATGGGTCTGGCAATCGTTAGCTTCCAGGCGTCGTGCTTTGAAAAACACCGGGCTGCAATTGTCGTACGAGCCATCGTCGAATGTTTTGGCATTCACCAGGGCCATACCGTCAATACCGAGGGAAACCTGTGTGATTTCGTCGCAGGCGGCCACTGGTGGCACGCCATCGGTCACAGTCAATTTGAACGTGCAAACGGAGGCCGCACCACAGGCGTCTTCGCCAGTGTAGGCCACAATGTGCTGACCCACAGGCAGACAGGGTGTTAAACCGAATACAGCCATGGTGTCCTTGTCATTTAAGTTGTTGCCAGGGAAGTTGGACAAAACCCCCGTGACGATCAGTTCGTCCAGCGTATCGCCGGTTATCGGGTCTATCACAAAGATAGTCGCGCTGGCATCACTGACTCGCCCGCAGGCATCCTCCATGATGACGTCGGGCAGGTTTACCGTGGCACAGCAGGCGAGAGGATCGGTACTCACGGTCATGTTGGCAGGACAGGCCATATCGGGACCGACAGGGTCCACTACACTGATGATCTGGATGTGAACGATCGGGTTAGGCGGGCTGGACGACGACGGGCCGCACAGGTTGAAAACTTGCCAAGTTCGAATAATGGAGTAAACACCGTCGCAGAACGGTGCCGTCTGGTCGGAGGCCATGGCGTTTATCTCGCACAGCGTATTGGTTCCAGTCACATAAAACGTCACGCCATTGAAGATATAAAACGGCGCTCCAGTGACATTGGGGTCTGTCATGGCCATGTCGCAGTTGGCCGTCACGTCGGCGGGCATGGTCAATTCATAAATCGTAAGACGCCGGAAATAAATGTACTGGGTACAGCTCGATTTGTTGCCGGATGCATCAGTAGCGGTCCATACGCGCACCACATACCCGCTCAGGTTGTTTTGCCCGTTGAAAGAGCCGCCGCAGGGCATGTCCACCCAGGTGTCGAGACTGGTCAGATTAAAGGCAGAGCAGTTGTCTGTCACGTCCGGCATAGCAGCGGCTATACTGAGCACGTTTTTGAGGTAATTTGGGGAATAATTGGTGACCACGCAGGGCACCGTTATGTCTTGGCAGGAAAGAAAAACGGGCGGTAGCACATCACGGGCAAAGGCGTTCGTGATGCAGAAGTTGCCGGAACAGTTGTCCTGGATTCGGATTTTGAGCGGCACGCCCACATACTGCGGCGTGATGGTGTTGCCAATATTTTGCCCTTGCAGGGTAAATAAATTTACCGTGTACAAACTGTCCAGCACATCACCTTCCAAGGCCATATCAGGCGTGACAACGGTGATGCAGGTATGGTCCATGGAAATAAATATGGTGTCGTTGCAAACCAAGGGACCGGGGCTTCCATAGGTCAAGAGCATCTGATCAGATGCGGCAGGGCAAGGCCCGGCGGGGTCGTTGGTGGTGAGGGTCAATATAATAGTTCCTGTAAAATTAGCGGGCGGGCTATAGGTTGCATTGAGCGCCTGCGGTGTGGGCAAAAAAGTGCCCCCGCCGACGGATGCCGTCCACCCGGCCGTCGTTGCCGAGCCGCCAATGCTGCCCTGCAACTGGTGTTGCGTACCCTTACACAGGGTTTTGTCTGGCCCGGCGTTTGCCGTCGCAGGCGTATTTATTTGTACGCTCACGCTGGCGGTGCCGGTCATTCCCGTATTGTCGGTCACGGTCACGGTATATGTCCCTGCGTGCGCGGGAGTTGTGTTGGGTCGGGACGGATTTTGTGAATTCGCAGAAAAAGCCCCAGGCCCGCTCCACGCAAATGTAAACGGCGCCGTTCCGCTGGTGACGGTGGCGTTCAGGTTTAGGGTAGTGCCTGCACACAGCGGGCCGTTGGAACCAGCAGTGACGTCCACCGCCATAGGTGCGGCGGCAGTAAGCATTGCAAAAACAGGTTCGTTGTTTTCCCGGATCGAGCGGGAATGGGCTTGCCCCGTGGTAAACAGGCAGACAAGTAAGGCCAACCAAACGAGGTGGCGCATGACGGACGAGATTACTGGAAAAAGAGTTCGCATGATAACAAAGTTTGAGAGTGGATTAGGAAATGATTGTTCTAAAATTGTGAAGTAGTTATAGTTAATTTATTGACAGGCATATCGTTGTGAGTGTTTTTCGCTGTTGGGGGTTGGAGGAAGCAGGCACCCGCTATTGGGTACCGCACTTCCTCTCTCCCCCCTACGCGAACACTCGGGAAAATCGCTCGAACCACTTTTGGCTCGATCGTCATGAATATCGTGAACGGGCAATACGCCCGACTCTTTCGTGGTTGTGGCACGGTCATGGAATTACCGTTACGGCAATGCCAAATTGTGCGGTATTCGCCGCATCACGCTGATACAACGGCGCAACGCTTTGCCGCAGCGCGGCGCATTAGCCAGGCGTAGCAGCTCCCGAAGGGTGCCTCGATAATGCCGTGCGGTCGGTGCGGTGTGGTTAAGCGAGCATTCGCCAACCTATGGAGGGTACTGTCCGGGCAGGGCGCAATTGCCCACCGGTGCCAAGTCCAAACCGACCTCAAGGCATTGAGTGCTGGTGTTGCCGCCGTACAGGAACACATTTGGTGCGGGCGCGTGCAGCGCCCTGCCCCTGCTGGCAGGTCATGATCTAATTTGTCAAGTTTTGCTGTGCGCACTTTCGTGCCCGTAACCGAGTTGCCGACCGGAAATCCGTTGTCGGCTATAGGTGGCGACAATGCCGTAAGCACAGCAGTTTATTTCCCGAGGATTAAAAAAAACAGTTCCAGTTTTGCGGTTTTGGTCGTTGCAGGGCATGGTGTTGGCATTAAACTGATTATGAAAACTCCACGATCAGGCATTCTTCCGATTCCCAGACCTGATAAATGCCCGGGCGGATAGTACGCTGTTCGATTTTAGCGGATTTCAATAGTGAATAGGGCACTAAACACGGCTCAAATACTTGAAAAAGGAGCCAGCGGAAATGACGGCGCATATAACGCCCTTCCATTGAAGATTTCTCAAACTCAAACCGCATCTTGCCCTCCTTGGTCAGGCTTATCGATGTAGCTACCTTGGGGCAGGTAATACCAGCCATCTCGCCCTGAGCCAGTACCCGGCAGATACCTACTCCACTGCAGTTGGCACTGGGAGAACCCAACACCACATCAGTACGGATTTTATTTTCGCTGTATGTCGGCTGTGGTTGAGGGCTTGTTGTTTGGTATGTTGTTCTCATGGTGTACATCGTAGTAAGCATGTTTTGATTGTGTGTCCTATTGTTTCGTTTTGATGGTACAAAAGTACCCTGACCTCCAAGGGGGAGTTGGACAACAAACCGGTTTTGAAAATCAAATGAAAAGTCAAAAAAAGTGTTTAAATTAAATTTAAGTATCTGAAAATTAATAAATTAGTGCAGATACAAATTTTGAACTACATACTGGTTCGAGTGAACATGACGACGCTTTTTTTTATTAAAATTTTGTAACTGTCTAGCTGGATAAGCAATGTGGTATTTTGGGGTACATCGCACTCCGCTGGCACAACCCCACCCCCGTCCCCTCCCCCGAGGGGGAGGGGGGCACATCGCG
>JBJXEZ010000160.1:0-25405 GCA_046153695.1 Saprospiraceae bacterium | reverse complement strand
GGAAGGCCGCTGAGCACGTCTATGAACTTGACGGCGTTGGCAGTAAAATTTGGGCACACGTAAATGACTAAAACCATAAGGCGAAAGGTAAGGTGCGATAGCCGTACGTTGGAACGTGTTTGAATTGACATTTCAGGCTGCAAATTAAACAACCTCTAAAATTGGCTCAAAAAAACATGAGCCACCCCGAACATCGGGATGGCTCATGTTTTTTTTACACTCAGGCAGTTATTTGCCGCGGAGCGCACGCGGTATTTCGATGTTTGCGACTGGAATAGCGCTGTTATTGGTGATTGTCACGCCCTCATCGGTGCGGATATCACGGATACGGATCGTATCGCCCATGTTCATCTGGGAGATGTCGGCGACGACCTCGTCCACCGCCTTTTCCGGCGTGGTCAGGATATTGATCTTGCGCAACGTGGTTATGAGCTTGCCGCCAGCCTTTACACCCGGGGCCTGCCCATCAAAACGCAGTGGTACGGCAGCCTTGAATGCAACACCTGGGACCAATTCAAGAAAATCAATGTGCAGAACGGCTTCGGACACCGGGTGGAACTGGATGTCTTTGACGATGCACTTGTGCTTTTTGCCGCTGATCTCGATTTCGGCCAGTTTAAACTTGGACGTAAAGATCAAGTGGCGGAACTCGGCAGGCATTACGTTGAACGAGATAGCCTCGCCACCGCCGCTTTTATACATGACCGCTGGCACCATGCCCGAGCGGCGAATGTTCTTGGCAGCCTGCTTGCCGGAGTTTTCTTTTGTGTGACCTTGAATGGCGATGATTTCCATGGTATTTCAATAATATTTGTACTTTTTGAAAAAACGCCCGCAAAGGTAGAAATTCAATGCTGGAAAAAGTCGCGAGGCTCAAAAAAAGTTTTCAAGTATTGAGTAACACCCGATAATCGTCCCAGCGAGCGTCCTCTGATTTCATTTCGAGTAAGTCAAGAAGCTGCTCGGCGTACAGATCGTCCAACCGGGCAGCCGTACGGGCGTTGCGCAATTCGAGTATGCCGTTTTTCAACTGATCAAGCCGCCACGCAAACGTTTTTTCCATACGGTCAAAAATAATATCACAGGCTTCGGCATGGCTGCCCCACGGTCCTTCTGTGGCTACGGCATCCCGGAAAGCGACCTTGTTCCGTGCGAGCATCTTTCCGTCTTCGAGGATAAAATAGGCGGTGTGTGCCCACATTTCAGGCGGAGGCAGGAGCTTGGCGTACAGCACTAACTGGAGATCTTCGCCGTTCCGGATCATTTCCTTGCGCCGCCGGGCGCCACTCCATTTCAAGTCCACTACGGCCCATTCGTTTGGAGAGCGACGCAGCACGAGGTCGGCTTTACCGCGGATGGGGCAGCCGCCAAGGCTCCCCTCCAAAGCCATTTCCGTGTCGTGAATGGCCCAACCATTGGAGCGGATGAGTGTCAGCAGGCTCCACGCTGCGTTTTTGATTCGGTTGAGAAACTGGTTACGCTCCGGTTCGCGGCCGTACAGTAAAAGTGTGGCCCCTTCCCGTTCAAGCAGGCCCTCTGCCCGTTCCACGATCCAGTCTTGAATGGCGGACCGGTCCCACGTAAGGCAGTCTTTTTCTTTCAAAAGCAATTCAAAAAAACGGTGCGCCAAACTCCCCAACAGCGTTTGGTCACGTGAAACGCCGAGCAAACTCGTGGGAAACAGCCGCAGTTTTTGCCTGAAAAACCATCGGTGCGGGTAGTAAAACAGTTGTTCCAGATTGGTCGGCGTTTCGTACTCACTTTCTGTGAGGCGCTCCGGGTTGGGGATTTGCAGGTGCGGGCGAATGGGCGTAGTGGGACGCGTTTCCACATCCACCCGACAAGGCATGGTGCCGAATTTTCCCAATGCTGCGCACTGTTGCGGACTTTCGAGGTCAAAAACGAACGCATTGTGGTTGTCAAACGCCGTTTCGATGTCACTGAGCAACAGGCTGGGCAGGGCACTGGACCCCTCGGCCTGTTCGGGCACAATCAACACAAGTCGGCGAGCGGCTTGGAAAACCGGCCGTTGGCCGAGCAACAGCTGCCGCCTGCTTTCTACATGTGGTGTATCCGGCTCGATGTTTCGGGTGGCGAGCCAGTGGCGTTCGTCCAGCTGCCAGCGGTCAGGTGCAGGAGCGGTGCCATCAAACAGGCAGTTCCACCACACCAGGTTATCTACTGGCGCCGCCAACGCGCCGGGCTGGTGTACGAAGGGGAAATGCCCCTCCTCGCCCACAGCGAGCTGTACGGGTGCTGGTTGGTAGATTGTTCGCACGATGCGCTCCAGTTCCAAAAAACCGATACGCTGCTCGGGCAGGGTTTCCAGCAAATCGCGAATGCGCCGTGCTTGCTCGGCCAGCACCAGTAGTGTAGCGTTTTCTTTTTCCGAATACCGCTCCAGCGCCCAGCGATGCAGGTAAGCGTACAACTCCAGTGCATCGCGCTTGGGTGCTGTACCATCTGCCCGGTAATGGCGACGGGTAAACCAAAATTCGTACTGCTCGCGTACGGATTCAGGCACCTGTTCGCGCTCTAGATAACCCAGTACAGCGGCATACCATGTGTCGCTGAACAGGCCTGGTTTGGCGGCCAGCACGCGGGCGATCTCCAGCGCCAACCCGTCGTCGAGCGGCTTGAGCGGCAGGGTGACAAATTCCATAATCTTGAAAACGTCCACCGGTTCCCACAGAAAAGCGGGAGCCAGTTTTAACACCTGGAGTGCGGGGCGAGCCAACGATGCCGACAGCACACCCATGGCCGGTAGCCCCTCCTGTTGAAGCGCTTGCTCCAACACACGGTTCATTTCAGGGATCAGAAAAACCGGCTTCCAGTCCGGATTTTTGGCCAAGAACTGCGCCAGGAAAACCGCTGCGTCGCTATCGCGCCTGGCCCTCAGCACGAGGAGGGAGCCGTCGGCAGCAGCGTTTTTTTTGCCCTTAACATGGCCACTCAAGTGTCCTTGCAGCCAAGCGAGGTCGGACTGCGGATCAACAGCCTCGCCCGAGGTTCCAACTTCCCGGACGGGCACTCCTGCCGCCCGAAGTACACCAACCACTCGTCGCAAGATCGGCGGCAGAATTGCCTCCGGGTCGTATAGCACCACGTCGTCCACAGGCATTGTCTGGCGTACCGATAGCCACCGGAGTGCCCTGGCAAATCGGTCGGCCCAACCTGCAGCAGCTGCACCGATCTCCGGGTCATTGGTTTTTTGGCTAAAAAAAACTTCAACCCGGGCCAGGTCGGCGAGGCGCTTCGGGCAGTCGCGCGCTGGCGAAAAATCCCAGCCAGCCTGCAGCAGTTCGTCCCGCCAAGCCAGTAAAGCCTCGGCGGTAGCAAAACGGTCTGCCTGGAATGAGTCGGCGAAAAATGACGAAGTTGGTTCGGTTTCGAGCACCTGCAACAGCGCCTGGCGGTATAGCTCGATGCGCAGGTAGTCGGTGTTTTCCGGGCAGCCGTTCAACCCCAATTGGGCTTCCAACCAGGTCAGCATTTTTTTTGGCCCTGCGTACAGCACGCCAGCCCGCAGCCCGCGGGGCGCTGAAAAGACGAGGTTGTCGAAATGCAAACCAAGGTGGAGACGCATCGTTTCTGGTTAGAAAGTTTCTGGTAGGGTAGGGGGCGGCACTGCGGTTTTTTCTCTCAATGTCGAGGGAGATAAACACGCTCTTAGCCTAAAATAATTGATACATCGTTGATAATTAGTACACTAATTCATTGCCTAGTTAGCGCAGTTTATTTCTGTTTAGGATTTTCGGGAAAAATACCAAACGAGGCCGGCAGCCAAAAGTAGCAGTGCGAACGCTGCTACCACGGTCCCCAATTGCAAAAAGCGAATGGCTCGCTGCCGCTTTACACGACTACGCTCCAACCGGCCTTCCAGTTTTTTCCAAGTCTGCTCTGGCGGGCGCTCGTGCAGTTTGGACTCATTTTTCTGAAAAAACTCAAACAAATCCATCTTTCAAAATGATGAATGATGAACGATGAATGATAAATGATGAACGCGGACACTCCGGAAATTCATCATTCATCATTCATCATTCATCATTAAGTTAAACGATCCCTTTTGCTTTCAGCAGGCCTCTCATTTTCTCTTTAGCCAATATGAGTTGGGACTTACTGGTGTTGATGCTGATGCCGAGCATATCGGCGATTTCCTGGTGTTTAAAACCCTCCAGCACGTACAGGTTGAACACGGTTCGGTAGCCGGGCGGCAATTTGGCGAGTAGGTCGAGGATTTCGCGGGCGGAAATATCGGCCTCCACGGAAAAGGCTTCCTGAGTATCGGCGGGCTGAAAATCGTCGCCGGGAAATACCAGCGGCTGTGCCTTGCGCAAGAGCATCAGCGATTCATTCACCATGATGCGGCGCACCCAGCCTTCAAAACTGCCGTTGCCCATAAACGTATGAATTTGAGCAAAAACCTTGTAAAACCCGCTTATGAGTGCTTCCTCCGCATCTTCCCGCGCACTCAGGTATCGCCGACAAACAGCGAACATGACCGGAGAATAGTGGTCATACAGCCATTTTTGTGCGGCCCGATCCTGTTCTTTCAGGCGTTCGATGAGGGTCTGCTCGGTCATACTCCGGCAAAGATGCAGTTTTTGAGGTTTCTGGCTGGCGGGCTAAAAGAAATCTGTTTAGTACCGATGAAATAATAACCTCCCGATTTGGAGAACGATCCCGACGATTGCGGCCATCAGGTTGCAAGCCTGGTATGCCAGGCTGCGACTAAAAACCAAACCAGAATACTACCCTCAATCAAGCGCTGATAAAGCCCGATAAACCCGTCCGCAGTGTTTGAAAACAGCACAAGCACAAACAAAAAGGACGCGCCTGCACAAGCGATACTGACCAAGGCAAGCGCTCGGTGTTCCTTTTGTGACCTCAACCCCAACCCGATGATTGCCAGCGAAATCGGTGTGACCAGGTAGGTCAACATGCCTGTCAGGTTGTGGATAAGTTGGGAGATGGTGGGGTTTATCATCTCCGGATTGCAACCGGCATCGCAGGGGAAAATACTTGTGACTACGGTCGTCAAGCCATAAAAAACGCCTACGCCGGTGAGGCCCAGATTGACCGGTTGTGAATTGCCGAGCGGTTTTTTCAATGAAAATGCAAAGAGCGCCAGTAGCAGTCCGCTCGGTAAATAAAACCCAAAGCGCAGCGCCAGCCCGTGTGGTGTGCCGATGGCGTACGACTCGCTGATGAACTGGGAGAGGTGGCTGTAGTTTTCAAATTGCAATCCGCCCAAAATGGAGGCTGTTACAAAAAGCAAGACACCAGATGCGCCGGCAATGGATGTGAAAGTTCTGTTCATGGGCCAAACGTATCGTGTTTTTGTCGAAAAGGGAAATCGGAGCAGCCAGCATCCGGTTCATTCACCGATCTTTTCGCAGTTTTGCCCCAGTGCTCTGTGTATTTGTCATTCAAATTTTTCAAACGATGCTCCAACGCGTTACGCTCCCTGCGTCATTCCTGGTTAACAAAAACAGGAATGTCTGTTTCTCCTTCCTTCTGCTGGCCGTCAACCTGTGCGCCCAGCAAATCAATCCCGACCACCTGCGTACGCTCAACGTCCGCGCTATAGGCCCCGGCGCCATGTCGGGCCGCATCACTGCCATCGCCTGCGACCCCGCCGATCCGCAAACGATCTTCGCGGGTGCAGCATCCGGCGGTGTTTGGCGCAGCCGCAGCGGCGGCACCGCCTGGCAACCAATCTTCGACGCGGCTCCTACCCAGAGCATCGGCGCACTGGCTATACACCCGCTCAACCCCGACCTGATTTGGGTCGGAACCGGCGAGGGCAATCCCCGCAACTCGCAAAACTTCGGCCTCGGCGTATTCAAATCCGTGGATGGCGGCCGCACCTGGCAGCATGCCGGTTTGGAAAAAACCCGAACGATACACCGCATTATTTTGCACCGCGACAACCCCGACATCGTGTGGGCCGCCTCGCTCGGCTCCACCAATGGCCCCAACGAGGAGCGCGGCGTGTTCAAAAGCACCGACGGCGGGAAGTCATGGCGTAAGGTGTTGTATGTAAACAACCTAACCGGATGTGCCGACCTCGTGGTCGACCCCTCCAACCCGAACAAACTCTTTGCTGCCATGTGGGAATACCAGCGCTGGCCCTGGTTTTTCAAATCTGGCGGCAAGGGCTCCGGCTTGTATGTATCCTACGACGGCGGCGAAACCTGGCAGCAGCGCACTGAAAAAGACGGCCTGCCCAAAGGCGAACTCGGGCGCATCGGCCTGGCCGTGGCCCACAACAAGCCTAACGTGGTATACGTCCTCGTGGAAGCGGAAGAAAACGCGCTGTACCGCAGTGACGACGGTGGCCAGCGCTGGCGCAAAACCACCTCGGAAAATGTAGGCGGCCGGCCTTTTTACTACGCTGAAATCTATGTGGACCCCAAAAACGAAAACCGTGTGTACAGCCTGCACACCTTCCTCAACCGCAGCGAGGACGGTGGCAAGTCGTTCGAGACCTGGGTCGGCTGGAAAATTCACCTTGACCACCATGCCTTCTGGATCAGCCCCGACGACCCCAACTTCATTATCAACGGCAACGACGGCGGCCTCAACATCACCCGTGACGGCGGCCGCACCTGGCGCTATGCCGAGAACATACCCGTCGGGCAGTTTTACCACGTGAACGTGGACAACGAGGTTCCATACAACATTTATGGTGGCTTGCAGGACAATGGCTCCTGGGTAGGCCCATCTGCCGTATGGCGCAGCGGCGGTATCCGAAACTCCGACTGGCAGGAGGTGCTCTTCGGTGACGGCTTCGATGCTATGCCTCGCCGTGACAATACCCGCTACCTGTTCGCTCAATCTCAAGGCGGCGAACTCACCTATATTGACCGCAAAACCGGCCATACCCTTTATGTGAAACCGCTGCATCCCCAAGGCCTTGACTTGCGCTGGAACTGGAATTCCGGCCTCGCTCAGGACCCGTTCCGCGACGGCGGCATCTACTTCGGCAGCCAGTTCCTGCACTACTCGCCCGATTATGGACAATCGTGGCAACTGTTGTCGCCCGACCTTACAGCCAACGATACCTCCAAAATGCACCAAAACACCTCCGGCGGCCTTACCCTGGATGCGACCAATGCTGAAAATTTTTGCACCATCATCGCCATTACACCCAGCCCCGTACAATCGAGTGTGGTATGGGTAGGTACCGACGACGGCCACCTGCAACTCACCCGCGACGGCGGACGAACATGGGAAAACCTGTACGATCGCTTGCCCGATTGCCCCGAAGGTGCCTGGATTCCGCAGATCGAAGTGTCGACTAAAAATGCCGGTGAGGCATTCGTGGTTGTGAACAACTACCGCCTCAATGACTGGGCACCGTATCTCTACCACACTACGGACTACGGGCACAAATGGAAACGCTTGGCCAGTCCCAAAAACATCACCGGTTTTTGCCTGTCGGTGGTACAAGACCCGGAAATACCCCAACTGCTTTTCCTGGGCACCGACCAGGGCTTGTACTTCAGCCTCGACTACGGCGAAACCTGGACCGCCTGGCCCCGTGTAGCCGATGGCAAATCCGGTGGTTTGCCCGCCATGCCGGTACAGGACATGAAAATCCACCCCCGTGACGGCGACCTTGTGCTTGCCACTTTTGGCCGCGGCATTTGGATCATGGATAATATTGCGACACTGCGTGAAATGGCGCGAAACCAAAAACTGACCGAGCAATCGTTCAAAATCCTCCAGCCACAACCGGCCTTTTTGGCAGCCTGGCGCTCGTACGACGGCCCGCGTTTTTCTGCTGATGCGTTTTACGAGGCACCCACGAAAGGTACTGGTGCACAAATACCTGTTTGGGTGAAACCTGGCGCGGCACCCAAGACAGAAAAGAAAAAAGACGAAACGACGAGTGAGCCAACCCCGGAACAAACCCCTCGGCGCGGCGGCGGCCCTGGCGGCGGTGGTGGTCGGCGCGGTGGTGCCAAAAAAGAGCAGGCCACTGTATTTGTTCTTTCCGCCGAAGGCGATACACTGCGCCGTTGGAAAACGGAGTTGGATACCCTTTTTGGCACTATTTCCTGGGGACTCGATACCCGAGGCATTGCCTACCCCTCGAACCGCGAGCCGGATGCCGATCAATTGGAGCCCGGCGGTGGACCGGCTGTTTTGCCTGGTACGTACAAAATGGTGGTGCATTTCCGTGACCAGAAGGATTCGACCATGATTCGGGTGCTCGAAGACCCGCGCCTCGACATCCCGGCTGCGGCTCGCAAAGCAAGAGCCGATGCGTTGCGCGGCTTTTATCCGACCATCGAAAAAACAACCAAGGCTTACGACCGCCTGAAACAAGCGGAAGCGACGATTAAGTTGGTGGAAACGTCATTTGCCAACGTGCCGGACAGCACCAAAAAACCGGTGCTTGACCTCGGCAAAACCCTGCGCGACAGTATTGGTGTGCTAAAAGAAGCATTTTTTCAGCAAAAAGAACCGAAGGGGATACAACGCAACCCGAATCAACTGAACAGCCACCTCCGTACGGCTACGACTTACATCAATGAATCGCCTGCCGAGCCAAACGGAAATGCCCGCGCTGCCATCAAAAAAGCCGAAACGGAAGCCGCTCTGTTGCTGGCGCGTGTGGACGAGCTAATGGGCAAGCCTTGGGCAGAGTATCGGGAAAAGGTGGAGGGGATGAAATTTTCGTTGTTTAAAGAGTAGGCTTGTAGTGCGCTTAGGGCCAGTTTAAATTTCAGCCTGGCTACTGAAATTTAAACTGGCTCTTACATTTTTACCCACCGAACCGTCTGGCTCCACGCACCTTTTCGCAACCAGACGCTGTACACGCCTGTAGTGCCGAAGTCGCCCGCCAATAAGCAGGGCAGGGTTACCTGTTTCTGGAGCAATGAGCGGCCGTTGAGGTCGAACACTTCCACCGACACTCCGCTCATGGGTTGACCGGCCTGGAGGAGCAACTGTGGGGTAGGGTGGGCTAACGGCGGGCTTTGCCGGAGGTCGTTTTTGCTCAAGGGCAAAAAAAGCGCCCGGTGCTCATCGGCCACTGCGGCCACTCGTTTGCGATCAGTCATTTTCTCCCAAATATCCGGCGCGGCAATTTTTTCGAAAAGCAATGCATGGCCCGGGTTGTTCAAGTGGATACCGTCGCCTGAATCATAGCGGGGGTTCAGCCTGCCGTCCGGCATGGCGAGGGGTTCCCAAACGTTGATAATTTGCCCGAAAAGATGTTTTTCGAGGGATGAAAGCACCTGAAACTGGGTTTGAATTTTTGCCTGGTCGAAGTTGCGCGGCTGTACGGATGTGAACGACACCGGCACGCCAGCAGCCCATGCTGCGAAGGCAATGGACTCAAAATTTTCGATCTGTTCCCGAACCGGGAAGCCCGCAGCGGCATCGTTGGAAGGCAGGTTGACGATGATGGCATCGGGCATCAGACTGAGTGCCCGGGAAATGTTGCGCAGGGTATCGGGAGCGGATCGGTTGGCTGGATTCCGGGTGCCGGTGGGCAGGAGATGCCAGGTTTGGTAGCCGCTTTTGGCGAGGTTAATTACTTGATTTGCCGGGTTGACCCTTTTTAGGTGTGCCTCCAGGCGGGGCACCCAAGCGCTGTCTATAGGGCGGGCACCAACCCCGGCCGCAGTAGACGAACCGATGACCACAACGCGTAGGCTGCCAGTTGAGGCGTTTTGACCGAAGGTTGATAGTGAAAAAAACAGGCAGGCCGCCAAGACAGTACTACACTTCATAGGAGATCATGGTTGGGAAAAATTCGGCAAGTCTGGAGCCATGCTGTCGATTGTGGCCAAAGGTAACCATATTCGTGTTGCAAGAACGGAGGTCATCGTTCAGAAATCCGGGTTGTAGCAGTTACCTTTGGCTCACAAAAACCTGTATGCCATGGTACAAATTGCCAACCCCATTTACGATGTCGTTTTCAAGTACCTGATGAACGACGAAAAAATGGCCAAACTGTTGCTGTCGGCCATTATCGGCAAAGAAGTCCTGTCGTTGGACTTTCGCCCTACTGAACATCATTTTCCTGTTGGCGAGCTGCTTATGGTGCTGCGCATGGATTTCAGTGCTTGCATCCTTGATGAAAATGGCGAGCAGGAACTCGTTATCCTTGAGTTACAAAAGGCAAAGCTCGCCTCGGATATCATGCGATTCCGCCGCTACCTTGGGGAGCAGTACAGCAATAAGGAAAACATGGTGCGGGAACCAAAGCAGGAGTATCCATACCGAAAAGCGCTCCCTATCATCAGTATTTACTTCCTTGGGCACACACTGGAACACGCTAAAGCGCCGGTAATTCGAGTAAACCGCGTCTATACCGACGTGGCTACCGGCGAGCGAATTCGAGAACGGGAAGAGTTTATCGAAAGCCTCACACATGACAGCATTATCATCCAGATTCCGTACCTCAAGGATCGGCGACGAACCGAATTAGAACAACTGCTGGCCTTATTCGATCAGTCCAATGCGACACTTGACCGCCATATCCTGAACGTAAACGAACTAGATTTGCCCGAGCAATACCGGCCCATGATCCGTAGGCTGCAAAAAGCAATCGCTGACCCGGCCGTTCGAGAAACCATGGAAGCGGAAGATGATCTGATCGAAGAATTCAAAGATTACCAGCGGCTGATCACAGAAAAGGAGTTCATTATCCAATCCAAGGAACAAGAAATCTCGGAGAAGGAACAAGTGATCTCGGAGAAAGAACAAATGATCTCGGAGAAGGAGCAAGTGATCTCGGAGAAGGAACATGCGATCCAAAAAAGCCGTAGCCAACTGGCTAAAGCGATTCGCCAACTTCATGCCTCGGGTACGGGAGTGGAGCAACTGGCCGTTCTGTTCGATCTAAGTCTGGACGATGTGCGGGCAATACTCAACTCCTAGGCAGGTGTGAAAAGTAGCGCGTGTCTTCCTAAAACACCCACTTATCCTGCGTTTTCAGCACTTTTTCAACCACGTCGCGCACACAACCAGAACCACCGAGGTATGGTGAAATATAGTCCACTGTCGAACGGATTTCCGCAACGGCGTCGGACGGGCAAGCAGAAAGGCCGACCTTTTTCAAGATTTGCAAATCAGGCAGGTCGTCGCCCATGTAGCATATCTCGCTGGCTTTTAGGTTGAACATGCTCAAAAACTGCAAAAACACCGGCCATTTGTCCTCCACACCCGAATAAACGTGCTCCACACCGAGTGCTGCCAAGCGTTTGATCACCCCTTGCGACCGACCGCCCGTGATGATACACACGGGAAAACCGTTTCGCAGTGCAATCTTCATCCCCAAGCCGTCGCGGACATTCATGCGCCGCAATTGCTCGCCGCTTTCGGTAACATGTACGGAATTGTCGGTCAGCACGCCGTCCACATCAAGGACGAAAGCACGGACAGCCCCGAACTTGTCAAACAAATGAACCAGTTCGAGTGTATTTTCTGTGGCCGGGTCAGAAGTCGGGTCGGCGGCCATTAGCGATTGTTGTCTCTCCATTCGTAAACCCATTTAGCCTGAATTTGCTCCAGGTGTGCTTCATTGCATTCTTCACGCGTACCTTCGAAATTGGGTATTTGCAAAACCCACTCAATCAGGTCGGTGAAGCGGATGCGGTAAATATTGCTCTCGCCAAAGTTCGCGCCGAAACGATCGTATAATTTCATGGCGATGTCTTCGTGGTCGGCCCAATGAATGGGCATGTTGTCAATGTCGCTGAAGGGCATTTTTGTTTCTGATTGGATGGTTTTGATTAGACGGTTTCTGGTCGGAGGGTTTGTTAACGGATAATTTTGTCGTATTGGCCGCCAAAGATGATTTCTCTAATATTATCGGACGAAAGAAACTCGTGCGGAAAGCCCAGTTCGATGGCGCTGGCTGCATCAAGAACCTGAAGCACTTCCGGCGGGATATGAAAACTCAAGCAGCCGAGTGCGTCCTGCAACTGAGCAGCTGTGCGCGCGCCCACTATGGGGATTGATGTCAGGCCCGGGTCGCGTTGGCGCGTCCAGTTGATAACTAATTGGACGGGCGGTACACCTAGTTTTTCAGCCTGTTCCAGAACAACTGCAGCGATCGCGTTGGCGCGGTCGTTTCGGCGCAAACTGGTGGGCATCACACGCCCGCTTTCTCCCTTGAGGTATTTGCCCGTTAGTGCACCGCCTCCGATGGCCCCCCAAGGCATAACAGCCATGCCAAAGTGTTTTGCCATCGGCAACAGGTCGCGCTCCGGCGCACGCTGGAGCAAGGAATACTCGATTTGCAGACCTACAAACGATGTCCAGCCGCGCAGGTCGGCCATCGTATTGGCTTGGCTGACTACCCACGCTGGCGTGTCCGATATACCAATGTACTGCACCTTTCCGCTGCGCACCAGATCGTCGAGACCGCGCAACACCTCGTCCACGGGTGTTAGGCCGTCCCAGGCGTGTACCCACAGCAGGTCAATGAACTCGGTGTCCAACCGTTGAAGGCTGGCCTCCACCGAACGCATCATATTTTTACGGTGGTTGCCAGCAAAGTTGGGGTCACCGGTTTGATCCCGCAGCGTGTACTTGGTAGCCACTACAAAGTGATGGCGCTCGCTCTTCACAAACTCGCCCAACCACCGCTCACTAGTGCCTTCGGTGTAGCGGTTGGCGGTGTCCAAAAAATTGCCACCAGCCCCGGCGTACACTTCAAAAATACGGCGACTCTCGTCTTGGTCGGCCCCCCAGCCCCATTCCGTGCCAAAGGTCATGGTGCCAAGACAAATTTCAGAGACCCGCAGGCCTGACTTCCCTAACAATCTGTAATTCATTTTTTTTCGATTTGAGCCGGTCAGGCTTTTTGTTTTTGGCAAAACAGCGCAAGCCCCAAGTAGTTGTAATTTGTTTTTCTATGAGCTTTGGCCCCTCAGTACCGATGAAAGAATAACCTCCCGATTTGGAAGGGCTAATTGGGCGGCATTCTGCGTTGCTCGTCCGTTGCGTAGCCCTACTATGCGCCTTCCTCGTGCCTTGTCTGCCACCAAATTATCCTCCTCCAAATCGGGAGGTTATTATTTCATCGGTACTAATGAACAGTCACGCTGAACGTGCGTACGCCGAGTTCGGTCTGCACTTGCAATCGATACAGGCCACCAGGCAGGCGCATCCCCTCAAATCGCACGGTATTTGACCCCGCTTTGGTGTCTACCTCTACGGTTTTTATTTGACCGCCTAGTGCATCGAACAACCTCAGTCGAGCCGGGATAGCTTCCGGGCAGGTCATTTCTACCAGAAAATCACCCGCTGTCGGGTTAGGCAAAATACGAACCTGGCCGATGCCATCCGGGGCATCCGTGTCCACAAAAGTCAGGACAAGGGTTTGTGTACGAGTACTGGTCGTAGTCGTACAAGAATTGCTCACGGTCAACGTCATGGTATACATACCCGGTAGCGAGTAAGTGTGGACGGGGTTGGCCTCTGTGCTGGTGTTGCCGTCGCCGAAGTTCCACAAGTACGACTCCGCGTATGTGCTGGTATTGGAAAAAGTCACTTTGGCCGTGTCGGTAACCCATAAAAAATTGGCCGAGGCCATACCGAGCACGGGTATCTCGAAAAATGCAGTATCGCTGCCAGCGGCGTTGTTCGCAGTCAATTGCACGGTTCGGTTCCCGCCTGTCAGGTAGCGCACCGCGTGTGGCCCGGGGCCGGCGGCGGATACCGGCTGGGAACCGACTCCGAACAGCCAGTTGTAGGATGTATTGGCCAGCGTGTTCTGAGCGCTGTACCAAACCGTGTCCAAACGGCAAATTGGCCCTGCTGTAGAGGCCGAAATTTGGGCTACTGGCTGGGTCTGGTTGTACTCGGCGAGGGCGATATTGTCTAAAAAAATATTGTTGCCAAAATCGTTGACCGACGCGAAGCGAACGATCACTTGTTGGCCGCTAAATGCTTCAAGCGACACGCCCTCCTTGCGCCAATCGCTGGCAAGGCCGGGAGAGTAGGCCGCCGGAAGCGGCCCGCGCGTAGCCAATGCTGTACCTGCCTTACCCCACACGACCGCGGGCACGGCATTCAAGTCACAATTGGCAAAAACCTCCAGCCGCAGGCTGTCGCGGTAGGTTTCATCGTAATTAGCGTGCGCCAAATCAAAGAAAATGCCCGGTTTGGGCAGGCTGCCCAAGTCGAGCGGAGGCAGATAAAGGTAATCTTCCTGCCCGAGGGACGGGTAGTTGAAACAATTGATAAAAGTCGTTTGGGTACTTTGCCCGGAAGGACCAGTGATGTTTGTTACGGTGCGATCCCAGGTCACTTTGATATCGGGGTTGACGACAGCCCATCCCTGCGGCGGGAAAACCGGCCCTTGAAAGCCCTCAGTAAAAAAACTGCCCATTGGTGCCACCGTGGCGTGGTATTGCTGCACGATCGTATCATTGAAAAACACATCCTCGGGAGCGTAAGTAATCCATGCCCGCAGCGTGTTGGCGCCGTTTTGGGTAAACCAGGCTGGCTGCTGAAACGAAAAATCTACCGAAGCGCCGGGAGCAAGATCGGGTAGCGACTCGGACACCACGGCTTCATTGTTCAACTGGTAATTGGCTATGGCACCAGAGGCAGGATTGAGGCCCTCGTTGGCATACCGAATCTGTACGGCTGACTGGATCGGGCTGCACGAAATGCTGTTGGCAATAGTGGCTGGATTCGGCAGAAGTAGTAGCCGCGCCGCCAGGTCGTCGGGTTGCTGGCAGTTTTTGAGGCCGCCCGGCCATTCCACGGCCAATGCCCGCCGCCCTGCCAGGCCGTTTGAATCAGCAGCACGCACAGATACCCACTGCTCCTGCCCCGGATTTTGGATAGGAAACGTGAAAACGGAATCGGCCGCCCGCCCTATAACGGACATGTATTTTTCTCCCAACAAATAAACATCGTAGTCAAGTGTGTCGTGTATTGGTGACCAGGCAAGGGTCATGGAATCGGGGCAAACACGCTGCACCTGCAGATTGGCGGGCACTGGGGCTATGGTCAGGGGGAAATCGGTGGTATCGCTGAAATTTCCGCGAATGATCCGCACACGAATCTGGCCGTTTACGGTGTTGGGTACCGTCCAATCGTACATCCTGGAATCACCCGGTGGAGTGGCGATTTGTGCCCACAACGCGCCGTTATTGGGCGAGTATTGCAAGGAAAAATTGCCGGTGTCGCCGAAAGCATCCCATTGGATGCGGCACGTTTCGTTGGGCACAAGACCCTCACCGCCAGCGGGGTAGGTGAGTCGTGGGCGGTCATCGTACAATTCCCAAACGAGGTAAAACGGTTGGGTGCCAAGCGGCACTTCATTGCCACGTACCTGCACCTTGTAGGTGCCCGGTGCGGGGTTGGCGATGGCCACTTGCTCGGCATTGTTGAGCGAATCGCGGCCTGTGCCAGCGGGCGTACTCAGGAATACCGGATCGGGCGTTGGGTCGAGCAGCCAGGGCAGGAAAACGGTGCTGCCATCGGGCGCAAGCACCGTCAGGTCGAGGTCGTTGATGAGTGCCCGTGCGGCACCAGGACTGGCTGGCGGATCAGCCCAGTAGGCCATGACCCGTATTTGCCGGGTGTTGGCGGGAACGGAAAAAGTGTGGGTTGCCACGGTACCTTGATCCACGACTTTTTTGGTCCATCGGTTTGCCGACAGGAGTTGGTGCGCTCGTGCAGCGTTCACATGGCCCCAGCCAAATAGAAAATCGGGGCCGGGGTTGCCAAGATCGTTGGCGGTGTTGAGCATAGCCGCTTTGAGCAGGGCGGCATCGGGCTGGTCGCCGTTGTGTGTTTCGCGGTAGGCCTGTGTGAGCTGAGCCATGCAACCTGCCACGCCGGGTGCAGCTGCGGAAGTGCCGCCAAATAATCGGTAGCCGTTGTTGCGGTCGGTCGAGCGTTGGTTGTGACCGTGCGCAGCGAGTTCGGGCTTAAGGCGGCCATCGTGTGCCGGGCCACGGCTGGACGTGACGTAGAGCGAGCCATCTACCGCCAGATTGGCCACGGCGAGGGCGTTTTTTGCCATTTTATGCCCGCCAGTGATGGTCCCCCAACCTGAGCCAGCACCGTAGTTGCAGTTGACTCCGCCTGAATTTCCAGCGGAGAAAACGTGCATGAGTGCAGGGTTTTCGAACAATTGCCGTTCCACTGTCTCGGTATTCACGGTGTAACCTTCGTTGCAATCCTCGCCATAGGAGGAATTGGTGATGGTCACGTTTTGGTTTTTGTGCAGGTCAAGGGTGTTGTCGAGGAAGTCAGGCCGGTAGCGAATAGTATAAACTGTGGCCCCTGCGGCCATGCCGCGCACAGTGGGGTCGAGGTTGCCGGCACCGGCGAAAATGCCTGTCACACCGTCGCCGTGTATGCCATCAACGAAGTCGTTGTGGCCGAAGATATTGGTATTTCTGCCTTTAAAATCAATATGTGGGCCGAGCGGGCCGTCGTCGCGTACGAGCACGGACACGCCTGTGCCGTCGTAGTGGTTACCGAGCGGGTGTTCCATGTCGAGCAAGTTGGCGCGGTGCAATACACGGCCTCCGGTGTCGTCGGGCTGCGGTGGGCGTGGTGCCAATTCGAGGCGGCGAACGAAGGGCAGATCGGCAGCGGCGGTGATGGCTTCCCGGTGTAGCAGCACATGCAGAATGCCGTTTTGGTTGCCAACTTCCAGCACGGTAATGCCCGCCTGCCGGCACATTTCCGCGCCCTGGGCTGTGCCGACATGGGGGTAAACCTGAAGGTAAACCCGCAGGTGGTCGCCCTGCACAGCCCATTCGCCGAAGGTCTGGTCGCGCATGCTGCGACCCAGTTTCCACTCCCGACGTACGGGCACGATACTGCGCACACGGAGTGCGGCCAGTTTGCCGACATCAAAACCGTCGGGAATTGCCACCAGGTACGCTCCGAATGAAATGTAACCGACAAATTGCAGTCCCGATGCCTCATATTCGGCCCGAAGCCGGGCTGCGGGGATTTCGGTGCATTGCAGGTAACGAACGTAGTAGCCATTTACCAATTCATCGGACGATACGCCGGGGTTTTGCCGTATGGCCTGAAAATTGTCAGGGAAAAACTCCGCACCCCACTCGAACTGCACGGGCGGGTTTTTTTGGGAAAACACCGGCGAAACGGCGAGACAACCGAGACAAAGGGCAAGTACCAGGATATTTCGCATGGGCAACACGGTGGGTTTTTATCTAAAATAGTGAGCGGCTGATCGGGCGTTTGGCGCAGCCGGAAATATTTTTGCAACGGAATGAGTGTCTGGTTGTTCTTCAACGCGTCAAACACGGCTCGCAACCAAATCGGGCATAAATATGCGGCAATGTCCCGAAAGCGTCGTTGTCCACATTTGTCAAAAGAGATTTTTCCGGCGGGCTACCTTTGCGCCGCTATAAACGAAGATAATAAATATGAATACCTATATCTGGGTCGGGTTTGTTGCCTTGGTGCTGTTGTTGATGCTGCTCGACCTCGGGGTACTGAACCGAAAACCCCACGCCCCGACTGCCCGTGAAGCCTTGACCAGCACGGGCATATGGATCAGCCTCGCGCTGTTGTTTAACGTGTTTATCTACTACGCCTACGAATACAAGTGGTTGGGTCTGGGGCTTTCCGTGTACGAGCCTATGGACGGGCGGGAGGCTGCGCTGAAATACCTGACCGGTTACCTGTTGGAAGAAGCGTTGAGTGTGGATAATCTGTTCGTCATGGCCCTGGTTTTTATTCAGTTTCGGGTGCCCAAGATGTATCAGCACCGTATCCTGTTTTGGGGTATCATCGGCGTGCTGGTATTCCGGGGGCTCCTGATCGGTGCCGGACTGGCACTGGTACACTATTTTACCTGGCTATTCTATTTTTTCGGGCTACTGCTGTTGTGGTCGGCCTACAAGATTTGGCGCGAGGGCGAAGAACCGGAGAGTGAAATCGGCGACCACGGTGTCGTCAAACTGATCCGTCGTTTTTACCCTGTGAGCAACCGGTACGACGGCGGCAATTTTTTCACCTGGGAAAACGGCCGGCGGGCAGTTACACCCATGTTTGTGGCGCTGATCGTGGTAGAAACCACCGATATCATGTTCGCTTTCGACTCAGTGCCTGCGGTGTTTTCTATCACCACCGATCCATTCCTTGTCTTTTCATCCAATATTTTCGCCATTCTTGGCTTGCGTTCCCTGTACTTCGTGCTGGCCAATATTTTGGACAAGTTTGTGTACCTGAAGTACAGCATGATCGGCATTTTGTCCTTTATCGGGGTCAAAATGGTGCTGCTGCCCCTGCACATTCACATCCCGGAGGTGGCATCGTTGCTGACCATCGGGGCTATGCTGTTGGCGGGTGTTTTGGCCTCCGTGATTCGGGACCGAACGGACGGCGCACAACCAGAAAAAGGTCCTGAGACTGACCCGGATCCTACAAACAGCAAAGAGGATCCCGAAGAAAAAAAGCGCGCAGAGCAGATATCTCAAGCATTGTAGGTGTTAGTTGGTTGGAAAATTTAACAGTCAAACCGTTGAATATCCAGAGTTTTCATTTATTTTTGTGCCTGTTTGGCGCATCAAGGTCGGCTTTGTAACGCCAAGCGGTTGTTTCACCAAATTCTTACACTAAACACGTACTAAAGCGCTTTTGCCATGAGAAACTGGGAAAAAAGCAAAAAAGATTCCCGCCGCACGGATGAACGCGAACTCCAGCAGACATCCCACAAAAAGAAAAAACTTAAGCCCGTCGAACGCGAAAAGTATCGCGTAAGGGGCAATTACGAAACCGAGGAAGAGCAGTAAAGCACACCATGAAAAGACAAAGGCATGAGCCGTTCCGGGTACCGGGGCGGCTCATTGTCGTTTTTGGAGAAAACACGACCTTATTTCGTCACATAGCCGACGTACCGCGTATGCGCCCCCGCCATCAGTCAGTCAGGTTACCCGATACGGGTTAGTTGGTATCCTTTTTGTTTGACCCCGAAAAAAATTCAACACAATGAGAAAGTTTTCTTTTTTACTCCTGTTTCTGCTGTGGGTCTTGAGCCACACAGCCTCCACGGCCCAAAACCGGGAATTCCCAAACGCCGTACACGCCAAGATCAACTTGTTTGATTACGGCTCGCTGAACGACGACGATTTCAAACTCGGCGAGGGTTTTGAAATTGGCTATTTCCGCAATGTGGCTCCGTTCCTTAACATTGGCTTGCCGCTTAAAATGGGCATCGCCAAACTGCCCGGCGTACCCGGAAATACTGTTACTACCAGCCTCGACCTCGTCTTCCAGTTGGGTTTGGTAGGCACCGAGGCCAAAATCGCGCCCTACGCATTTGCCGGCGGCGGCTATTTCATGGAAGAATTTGAAAACGGTCACGCGCAGTTTCCTTTCGGCGTAGGTGCCAATTTCAAAATCTCGCAGTACGCCTTTATCAACGTACAAGCCGAATACCGCAAGGCTTCTGCTGAAAAACGCGATAATGCTCAACTCGGCATCGGCTTCGTGTACCTGTTGCACAAGGCTCCGCCTAAACCCCAGGAAATGCCCGACCGCGACAAAGACGGGGTGCCCGATGTGACTGACCAGTGCCCCGACAAACCCGGTACCGCAGCGGCTATCGGTTGCCCCGACTATGACAAAGACGGCGTGCCCGACGATAATGACGACTGCCCAACCCTGGCTGGCGGCGCCGCCACCAACGGCTGCCCGGATCAGGATGAGGACAGTGTACCCGACAAAGATGACCAGTGCCCCGACGAGTCTGGCACGGTGAAAGGCTGCCCAGACCGTGATCGCGACGGCATCCCCGACAAGGAAGACGACTGCCCCGACGAGGCCGGTACGGTGAAGGGCTGTCCCGACTCCGACTCCGACGGCGTGGCTGACAAAATGGACAAGTGCCCGCGCGAATCCGGCCCAGCCTCCAACGGCGGCTGCCCGCTGATAACCGACCGCGACGGTGATGGCGTAAACGACGACAAGGACCCATGCCCTGATGCCGGAGGGCCGTTTAACGGCTGCCCCGATACCGACGGCGACAGCGTGCCCGACAACCTCGATAAATGCGTCAACTCACCCGGCCCGACTACCAATTTCGGCTGCCCGGAGGTGAAGAAGGAAACCAAGGAGCGGCTCGAATTTGCTACCAAAAACGTCCAGTTTGAGACCGGAAAGACCGAACTCAAGTCTTCCTCATTCAAAATCCTTGACGAGATCGTGGATATTCTCAAACAATACCCGGACTACAAGCTCGATATCCGCGGCCATACCGACAATGTGGGCGACTCCGACCGGAACCTAAGTTTGTCCACCGACCGGGCCAAAACCTGCTATGACTATTTTGTGTACCGGGGCATCAAGGCCGAACGCGTTCGCTCAGCCGGCTTTGGAGACACCAAACCCATCGGCGATAATAAACGCACCGCAGGTCGTGCCAAAAACCGCCGTGTAGAGTTTGACCTTGTACTGGATTTCGCGGAGCAGAAATAGAGATAATGATGAATGATTAGGGTAGGGGAGGGTACTTAGAATAAACAGGAAAGGCGCTCAGGCACACTAAGTTTGCACAGGAAATACGTTTTCCACTGACAAACTTGGCGTGCCAGAGCGCCTTTCGTTTTTCCGAAAGCAAAAACCCTGTGCATTGATATCAATCCACCATCTTTACGACCGTTTTTTCAACCTGTTTTTTGCCTGTTTATGAAATACTTGTTGTTTATCCTGCTTACCGCAACTATGGTTGCCGCTTGTTCCACCTCAAAAAACACGCCCAGCACCACCAACCGCCCCCAACCACGAACGGGCACCCAAACCCCCGCGCCGGGTACCACCACACCTGCTCCAACCGGAAATGCCCAGTTGGACTATGTGGGCCTGTACAAAGAGGCAGCTAGAAGCGAAATGCAGCGAACGGGTATCCCCGCTTCGATCAAGTTGGCACAGGGCATCATCGAAAGTGCATCGGGGCGCAGTGAACTGGCGCTTTCTGCCAACAACCACTTCGGGATCAAGTGCGGAAACAACTGGACCGGTAAAACCCACAACAAAAAAGACGACGACCGCGACCCGAGCGGAAATTTAATCGAATCCTGTTTCCGAAAATACAACTCCCCGCAGGAAAGTTTTTTTGATCACAGCGAATTCCTGCGCGACCCCCGAAAAAGCAACCGGTACGGCTTTTTGTTCAACCTCGACCGACGCGACTACAGAAGCTGGGCACGCGGCCTCCAGTCGTCGGGCTATGCGACTTCGCCGCTCTATGCCGATCAGCTCATTGACCTGATCGAACGCCTCCGCTTGTACGACCACGACCAGCCGGGAGGCGGCCCAATTGCCCCGGGCAGCGTAATTCCGGCCACCATTCCGCCACAAGAGCGCATCACTCGGGTGAACAATGTAAAGGCCGTCAACAGCCGCGAGGGCGAGACGCTGGCTGACATCGCGACCCTCTACCGGCTTCGCCCGGAAAAGGTGGCCGATTTCAATGACCGGGCCTATCCTCCCGGCCAATACATCCTGCCAGGAACGCGGATTTTTATTGAAAAAAAACGCAACCAATGGAGCGGTCAAACAGCGCACCATTTTGTACGCGAGGGCCAAACTATGCTGGATATTTCGCAGCAATACGGTGTGACACTGGAATGCCTGTACACGATGAACGCAATGCAGTACGGCGCTGAACCCGCTTCCAACGAAAAAGTTCGTATCCGCGGCAAGCGTGAAAAGAACGAAACCGTACGCTTGCGCGACGATGCCAACAGCGGCTCCTCTCCGGCCACCACCGCTACCGGACCAACTACTATGAAACCCGACGATGACCTGCTGATGGATATGACACCCGCTACCGGCAACACGACCGGGAAACCGAATACGCCACCCGCCACCATTCCGGATAAACCCGCCACTACTGGCGTGCCGTACCCCACTGACCCCGTGCCGAGCACTACTTCGGCCCCACCATCGGTCGGTGTATCTACGGCACCACCCTCGAACCAACCTGCGAACATGCCTGCAGGTTACCACCAAGTGGTGAAGGGTGACACCCTGTTCAGTCTGTCCCGCAAATACAGCATCACGGTGGCCCGTATCAAGGAACTGAACAACTTGCCCAGCGATAATATCCAGCTCGGGCAGGTACTGCGGGTGCGATAAGAGCTTGTGTTTGAATTTCAGTGCCGCTTGCAGCCCGGCGACTGAATTGTAAACACGTTCTTAGACTCGATTACGCGGTATGCACCTGGCACAAACAATTATTTGACAAAACCTGTACCGGCGGGTTACCTCCCGCTTGCGAACTGCACAAACATGGCAAATACCGATTGGACGGACGAAGCGCTCATTGCTGGCATACAATCCGGCGGCAATGCTCGTGAGGAAGCGCTCAAACGCGTTTACCTGCTGCCAGGCTTGCGGGAAACTGTCATCCGGCATATACTCGACCACGGTGGCAGCCGACAGGACGCTCAGGATATTTTTCAGGAATCCCTTGTGTTGTTCGACAGGAACTTGCGCGAAGGGCGTTTTGAAGGAAGAAGTGCATTGAAAACCTATTTTGTGGCTATCGCAAAATGGCGCTGGGTGACAGTGCGCCGCCAACAAGGGCGCTATACAGAAATCGCCCCGGCGCACTACGATGCCGAGGTGGAAAGTCCAGAAGCAGAGGCCATCCGTACCGAGTACCGCCAACTTTTCCAGGAGGCGCTCGGCCAGATCGGCGAACGCTGCCGAGACCTTCTCCGACTGTACCAACTGGATCACACTATGGAGGAAATTGCCCGAATCATGCAGTATAGCAACTCCGATGTGGCCAAAAAAGAAGCATATCGGTGCCGGCTGCGTTTCCGCGAACTGTTGGAAAACAATCCGGCCTTTGAAGCCCTACGGGAAATATAAAATTATACCTCGCAAATCGTACTTCGAAAATGAACCGTTTCGATCAAATAGAGCGCTACCTGCAGGGGCGAATGCCCGAGGAGGAATTGCGTGCCTTCGAGGCTGAACTGGCCGCCGACCCCGAGCTGGCGGCCTTGGCCCGCCAGCACCGTGTCGAGCGCTACGGGCTGGAACTACTCGTCGAACACGACCTGCTGGCCAAAATGCAGGTATGGGACCGCGAAACGGAACTGTTTGCTCAAGTACAGCCGCAACGGACCAAGATTCGGCCCATGACCTGGATGCTGCGTATTGCCGCCGTACTGGCTCTGGCTGCACTTGGCTACTGGCTCCTGCGCGACGACTCTGCAGCCTCCACCGAACCGCCAGCGCCCATCGTACGCACCAAACCGGTGATTAAACCCCGCGTACCAACCGTACGCAAACGCCCCCAACCCGCCGCTCCTTACCACGAAGAAAACATACCGGAAGAACCAACCGAAGAAATCGCCGAGCAACAACCGGAGGAACCAACACCGGCTCCGATTGAAGAAATGGGCACCATTGATATCGACTACGCCGCTCTTGCGGACGAGTATTTTCGCGAACGCGACTTCGTGGCGCCCAAAGGCACAAAAAGTGGCGAGACCTACAACGAAACGCTCAAAAATTTTCAGGATGGAAAGTACAACGAGATCGTTTCCCAAACGACTCCCGGCGGCACCGAGGGTGTGGAGCAAAAAGAACTGTTGGCATTAGCCCTGTACAAAAGCCGCCGGTTTGCCGATGCGGCCACGACATTCCGCGAGATCATCGCAAGCGGCAAACAGCCCAACACCCAACGCGCCCAGTGGGGGCTTACGCTCACGCTATTGAAAGAACTGCCCAAGCAGAAAGGGACGTTCTACCGCGCCCTGGCAGAGATTTTGCGAGACCCCGACCACCTATTTTACACCAAAGCAAAACGCTTAGAAGGGAATATTAATGATGAATGATGAATGTTGAATAGCCAACGTATGTACATTCATCATTCATCATTCATCATTCATCATTCTACTTCGGTAGTACCCTGAATTCCGTGCGGCGGTTTTGGGCGTGCATTGCGTCGGAGCATTGCACGCTGTTGTTGCAGTGGTTAGCCAGTTGGGTTTCGCCATAACCGTGGTACTCCAAACGCGAGCGCTTGACTCCGCGCGAAACGAGGTAGTCAACTACGCCTTTTGCCCGGCGCTTGGAAAGGTCCAAATTGAACACATCCGATGCCCGAGAGTCGGTGTGGGAGTTGACCTCTACCCGAATTTCAGGGCGTTTGAGCATCAGGTTGAGTAGTTTTTCGTCAATCACGGTTTTGGCCTTGGCTGTAAGCACGTCGCTGTTGAGGGCGTAGTAAATAGGCAGCAGGTTGAAATCCAGCAGGGAGCACTCGATTTTCCGCCACTCGTACCCGTCCGAGTTGTTGTTGCCGCGGTCTTGTACCAGATACACTTCCTCCCGCAGCACCGGCTCTATTGTGACAGAATCAACGGTAGCATCTTTTACGAGTACCCGTTTCGGGATCGTGGCATATTCAGCCGGAATTTCGATTTCGCGTACCGTGGCCGGAGTCTGGATGACCTGACGCTTGACGGTTTTGTAGCGCCCGTTGGGTGGGTGCTGCTGGGTGAAAACGGGTTTTTTCACGATTCTTTTGACCGGTATCTGTTTGGTCACCGCGGGGTGTACCACATAGCAGATCACGTCGCAATCACCCGGAATGGGCGAGTTGCAGCCGTCTATGGCTGGCCGTGTCTCGAAGCGGGCATAACCCGGCTCGATCTCGAAGGTCTCGAAAGTGTCAATGGTAATCACCTGTTCAATGGCGTAGGTGCTGTACGGCTCTTCCACCAAAAGGGTGTCGGTGACCTCGCGATAAACTGCCGGCACATACTCGAAGCGTTTGGACGCTTCTTTCACCATAATGCGCTCGTCCACGGTTTTGTACAGAGCCTGCACCACTTTATACTGCTGATAGGCAGGGGTGGTGACCACTTTTTCTACTTCCTTCACCTCCTCAATGGGGCATCGGATGTAGCAGGCGCCTGGCTCTGGGTTAGCGGGGTAGTTTTGTGCGGAAAGGGCAACGCTGAACAAGAATACAAGTAAAAAGAGGAGGTAGGGAGACCGCATTATTCCAAGTTTGTAAGATTAAAAAGTTGTTTTTGTGTAACGAATTCTTTGTTTTCGAGGCCGCCGTTTTCCACCGCCCTTCAATCCGGGAAAAAAAGCGCGTAAAACTATGGACATTGGGATAACCCGGCGCGATGTTTCTCAGAAAATATCGGGAATTTTCCAACCAAAAAATTTTGAGGCTGATCAGGAACCGGCAATGCCTGCACCTTCGTTCGTCTGTAGTTCGTAAACTTTAAACCCTTTTACATGGAATTCGCTCTTCGCCCTTGGTCCCTTGAGGACCTGCCCAGTTTGGTGCAATACGCCAACAATTTCGAAATTGCCAAAAACATGACCGACAGGTTTCCGCACCCGTACACGGAAGAGGCGGGCCGCCAGTTCATCGCCTATGCCATGGAAGCAA
>JBJXEZ010000146.1:0-14863 GCA_046153695.1 Saprospiraceae bacterium | reverse complement strand
CCCGCGTACGCGAAAAACTCGCTGTACTGGCTGAAAGCACCCCCATTGTGCACGGCAACATCGAGCAGTTCGACGTAGTAGGCGCCGACCGGGAGCGGGGCGCGTTCCTGCCGCCGGTGCTGCTGCTCAACGCCCAACCGCTGTACAAAACCATGAGCCACGAAACGGAGTGCTTCGGCCCCGTCAGCACGCTTATGCCCTACAAAACCCTCGACGAGGCCATCGAAATTACCCGCTTGGGCAAAGGCTCGCTCGTGTGTACCATCTGCACCCACGACCGCCGCATCCAGCGCGAGTACGTGCTGGAGGCCGCCGCCCACCACGGCCGCATCCTCCTGCTCAACCGCGACTCGGCCAAGGAAAGCACGGGCCACGGCTCGCCCATGCCCCTGCTCGTACACGGCGGCCCCGGCCACGCCGGCGGCGGCGAGGAAATGGGCGGCGTGCGCGGGGTGCTGCACTACATGCAGCGCACGGCCCTCCAAGGCCACCCGACCGACATCACCAATGTGACCAACCAGTACCAGTCCGGCGCCTTGCAGACCGAAACACCGGTGCATCCGTTCAAAAAACACTTCGACGATTTGTTCGTGGGCGAAACGCTCGTCACGGCCAAGCATACCGTCAGCGAGGCCGACATCCACAATTTCGCCAACGTGAGCGGCGACAACTTTTACGCCCACATGGATGCCACCGCGCTCGAAGGCACCCCGTTCACGGATCGGGTTGCGCACGGCTACTTCGTGCTCTCCAAAGCCGCTGGCCTGTTCGTGGACGCCAAAAAAGGGCCTGTTCTGCTCAACTACGGCCTCGATGAATGCCGCTTCACCAAACCCGTGTATCCGGGCATGACCATCGGCGTGAAACTTACTGTGAAGGAAAAAATCGAGCAGGAGCACGACCCCACCCGGGAGGGCGTGGGCGCCATCCCGCGCGGCATCGTCAAGTGGCTCGTGGATGTGTACGACGAGACGGGTGAAACCGTGGCCGTGGCGACGATTTTGACGATGGTGCGGAAACGGGAGGGGTAATTACCCTGCCCCTTGCCGAAACGGCTCGTAGTAGTTTTCCAAAAACTGTGGTTTCGAGTCCTGGTACGACGTGACCCCGCCGATCAGGTACAGGCCGTAAATGTAGCACCAGGCAAAATCCACCTGATGACTCAAAAAGCCTGAGCGGGCGCTACGCGGGAACAGGTGGTGGTTGTTGTGCCATTCTCCGGCCACGATGCCAGGCCAGTACTGGTTCACGGACTTGTTTCGCCAGTCAAAATCCACGCCTTTTTTGCGCAAATCCTTGCCTTTTCCGTGCCCCTCGTAGTTGAACGTACGCACACCGACACCCCACACCAATGCCCCGGCAAAAATTGCCGACACGAGCGCCATGCCGCCGAGCAGGTAAAACACGCCGAACCAGAACGACCAGTTCAGCACCCAGTTGGCGAGCATGTTGGCCGGGCGCGCCACCGAGCCCCACTTTTGGTATTGGCTGTACGAATTGCAGGCCATACCCGTGTGCTGCAACAAGCCAGCAACACCGGCGTAGTCTTTTTCATCGAGGTCGGTTGCAATGGGCTGGTGGTTGGCATCGGCCAAAAAACAGTACAACCATCCGGCATGGGTGTTGTACGGATCGCCCGGTTCATCAGATTTCGTGTGGTGAACGTGGTGCGACACCACATAAATTTCTTCCGGCAACATCTTGATGACCAGGTTGCGGGTCACAAAGCGCCAAAACTTATTTTTGAAAATATACGCTTGATGGGTACTGTAGCGGTGGTACCAAATCGTACCGTGCGTGCCCATCAGCACCATGCTGTATACGAACGCTATGAGGAGCAGCCACCAACTGAAGTACTTGAAGAAAAAAAGGAAAAAAAACGGGATCAGCAGTAATACCCAGAGCCATGAAAGCGCGGCCACCCAGTTTTTTCGCGACTTGAAAACATTTAACCTGGAAAAAAACTCGGCGAACAGTTGCCCCGGTGTTGGTTTGATTAGGTCACCTTTTTCATCCATCCAGCCATAGGCCGGTTCTCTTAAAATCTTGTCTATAAATGCCATTGTCCTGCTTTACTGTTTTTCGTCGGGGCGCAAGGTAACTTGCAATGCTGGATTGAGGGGTATCAGGAGCGATTTATTTGTAGTCTGTGCCGGATCAGGATCGGCTCTTCCTCAGCCCCACCACCCGTGCGGGTATTCGCCCAGGGGCGCAAAATGGAAGGCCTCCAACTGTTTGAGTGTACGCTGGCGCAAGTAGCCGGGCCGCGTATTGGCAAGTACGGGATGCCCTTTGGCCAACAATGGCTGGTACATGTTTTGAAATCGTGTAAACTTCAGCGTGCGGTGCCGATGCGTGCGCACGTCCACGATACCGACTGAAGTTTTGCTGACACTGGCCCGCTCCTCTTCTTCCTGCGTCAGCCAAATATCGCCAAGAGCGTGGTTGCCCCGGTACACACGTCGGATCTGAACTATTGGTTTATGGTTGGCCGAAGTCCCTGTACCAGCACGCCAAACAGCGAGCAAACCTTCTCCTTCGCCAACGGGGCGCAGTTGACTGTCGTTTTCGCCGTTTACGGCACCGCCTATGTACTCGGCCCGCGTTTTCCAGCCATCCGGATCAAATGCCGTGGCCGGTGCCGGAGGGGTATCTTCCTCTGCCCATGCTTGTTTTTCCCATCGTACTTGAGCGGTACGGGTAGCCCATTGGGTCGGGTGCCACAGCAGCCAGCGCAGCGCCGATTCCAGGAGCAAAATCTGGGCGAATGGCCCGCGCAATACCGCCAAAGGTTCTCCGGGCAGCAGCAACATACCTTCCGGAGCTGCCCACAAGTCGGTACGAAGCCGCAAGCGTTGAAGGTAGTTGAGAAAACTCTCGGTAAAGAGCGCCTGTCCCCGCTCGTCGGCCATCTGCCCCATGCGTAGGATCACCGACGGTGAAAACCGGAAACGCCGTACATGCTCTGCCAGTAAACCCGCCCCGCAAGAAATAGCGAATGGCCCGTCGGGACGGTACACCAGGTGGAACAGGCTCGGCTCGTCGTAAGAGCCATCGTGCCAGGCAGCCTGTGCAGCCAAAGCAGGTGAGCGATCAGAAAGCCAGTCAAACATATTTTTTCGGTTGTGCCAGATGATTCGATTTCAACTGGCGGATTTGTCCTTGGGTAATGAAATAGTGCCGTAAAACACCTCGGCTGCAGGCCCGCAAAGCCAGATTTCCGAAAAAGAGCCGTCGGGATGGGCGTGATAACGCACGCGCAAATCTCCGCCCACAGCCAAGACAGCAGCCTCGTGTATACCTGGTTGGCGGCCTTGCCAAACATGGTGGGCGAGCACGGCGGCTGTCACACCGGTTCCGCAGGCGAGGGTTTCGTCCTCCACACCGCGTTCGTAGGTTCGGATATGCAGAGCATCGGGCGTTTCCTCCACAAAGTTTACGTTAATACCGGCTGCACCGAAACGTACCGAGTAGCGCACCTCTCGGCCTTCACGCACCACGTCATGATTACCAAGATTCGAAACAAATCGGATAAAGTGCGGTGAGCCGGTGTTGAGCACAAATTCGGGGGCGGGCACCAATTGTTCCACTTGCAATACGTCGCCCATTCGAAGTTCCACCCAGGTTTCATTTTCCGATATCGTCATAATTACTGCCTCATGTGGGCCGTCAATGGCCAAGAATCGGTACCGATCCCGGACGATGCCAACCTGCTTCGCAAAAGCAGTGATACAGCGGCCGCCGTTGCCACACATACTGCTCTCACCACCGTCGGCGTTGAAGTACACCATTTCAAAATCAAAATCAGGATGCTCCTGTAGCAAGATCAGTCCATCAGCTCCAATACCGAAATGCCGGTCACAGAGTCGGGCTATTTTTTCGGTATCTTCGCGACTCAGCCAACGTTCGCGACGCTGATCCACGAGAATGAAGTCATTGCCCGCGCCTTGGTATTTCCAAAAGTGCATGTGTCAAATTTTGGTGCGAAAATCGAAAAAGAGTTTGGTTACTCGCGCAAAATGCTGCAAACGGCACGGTTTTTTGATTACATGAGCCAATTGGCAACATTTTCCCGCCAATATTGTCCTTCCTGTCCAACATTGATCAACATATGAACAAAAGCACGCTCCAACTTTTCGCCGTGGCACTGACCAGTGCTCTGCTGTCTGTTTTGTTGTACCGCCAGTTGGAAAGCCCGTATCGGGTATACTGGAATGCGCCCGACGGCGGAGGGGAGGCGCAGTACACCAAACTGGTGGACAAACTGTTTAGCACCCGTTCTGCGGAGGAGTTCGTTTCGGCAGCTCCCACCAATTTTACCACGGCCGCAGAGGTAGCCACACCCGCTGTGGTCAATATCCGCGCCCTGATCGAAACGCGCAGCGGTGTCTGGGGCAGTTCCGCACTGTCCGGCTCGTCGGGATCAGGCGTTATCCTGTCACCCGACGGTTACATCGTGACCAATCACCACGTCGTGGAAAACAGCCGGGAAATCAAAGTCACGCTGTCCGACAAACGTACGTACAAGGCCGAATTAGTCGGCACCGACCCCTCCACCGATATTTCGCTGCTTAAAGTGGAAGAAAACAACCTGCCGTTTCTTGTTTTTGGCAATAGCGACTCGGTGCGGGTAGGTGAATGGGTGCTGGCCGTGGGCAACCCATTCAACCTGGAAAGTACAGTTACCGCCGGCATCGTGAGCGCCAAAGGCCGAAACATCAACATTCTCGGCGGCAACACCAGTATCGAATCGTTCCTCCAGACCGATGCAGCCGTTAATCCCGGCAACAGCGGCGGTGCGTTGGTTAACACCTATGGCGAGCTGGTGGGTATCAACACAGCCATTCTCACTAAATCGGAGAGTTACGAGGGCTACTCCTTCGCCGTACCGTCCAACCTGACGCAGAAAGTGATCCGCGACCTGCGGGAGTTTGGTGAGGTTCACAGGGCCTTTCTTGGCGTAAACATAGAAGACCTGGACAGCGAGATGTCTCGTGACATGGGCCTGCCCAATGCCGATGGCATACGGGTCACTCGCGTAAACAAGAACAGCTCCGCCGCCGATGCCGGCCTTCAGGTTGGCGACGTTATTCTCGGACTCAACAAAGCGCCGGTGCGCCGTATTCCGGAACTACAGGAATTCGTGGGTCGGTTTCGTCCCGGCGAGCGGATCTCGGTCGAGTACTGGCGTAACGGTATTCGGCGCACGACCTCCATGGTGCTCAAAGACCGGCACAATTCCACGGCCTCTATCCCCCGTGCCAGCGGCACTGAACTGAGCGAAGACCTCGGTATCGAACTGCGTGACCTCTCCCGCGAAGAGAAAAACCGGACTCGGCTCAGCGGTGCCGTAGTATCCAGCGTGCGCAAAGGCAGCACCGTGTACGATACTAATATGGCACCCGGCTTTGTGATTACCAGTGTCAACGGAAACCGCGTAGCCACCATGGCCGAAGTGGTGGACCTCATTCGCAGTGCTTACAATCTCGTTGTGCTCGACGGCTACTACGAGGGCGAAACCGGCCGGTACGAGTACCGGTTTCGGAAGGGAACGGGGCGGTAGGACTACTGCCTTAGGCACCAAACCGCCGCCGCAACTCCCGCTCAATCAACGCCAATTCCCGCCCCACGTCGCCAGTGACAGACGTGTTTTCCTGCGCCCGGCGGATGAGGTAGGGGATTACGTCGCGCACCTGGCCGTAAGGCACGTACTTGCCCACGCGGAAGCCTGCGCGGGCGAGGTTGAAGGTCACATTGTCGCTCATGCCGAATAACTGACTGAACAAAGTGTGCGGGTGGTCGCGCGGGATGCCTTTTTTCTCCATCAGTTCGGCTTGCAGCAGGGCGCTGTTGGCGTTGTGGCTGGCATTGCAAAGGGCAATGTGCTCAATATGGTCGAGGCAAAAACGAATACCGGTATCGTAGTGGTCATCGGTTGCATTTTTGTCGGGGTTGATCGGGTCCGGGTAACCCATTTCAGCGGCACGCCGACGTTCCTTATCCATATAGGCACCGCGCACAAGTTTAGCACCGAGCAGGAACCCGGCCTTGCTCGCCCGGTCGTAACTCTCCATGAGGAAATTCAGGCGGTCAGTCCGATACAATTGAAACGTATTGTACACTACTACGCGCTGGCGGTTGTAGCGGCGCATCATCAGCCACACGAGGTGGTCAATGGTGTCCTGTATCCAACTCTCCTCCGCATCGATGAACACGGAAACACCTTTTTGAGCAGCGTGGTAGCAAATCGCATCTATGCGCTTGAGCACGTTTCGGTACTCGTTCAGTTCCTCACGTGTTAGTGTTTGGGCGCTCTGGATACGTTCCAAAAGCCCGTGTCGGGCCAGCCCAGTCACTTTCGTGCTTACTACAGGAATGAACTTGGAGCGGGAGGCAAAGTCAATGGCCCGAAGGTTTTCGTTCATGGTGTAGTTGAAATCCGTCTCGGTTTCTTTGCCCTCGGCCCCATAGTCGAGGATAGTCAGCACATTATGCGCTGCCAGACGTTCGGTATTGGGCTGGCTGTTGAGCAATGTGGTGCCACCAACAAAATGCTCGAAAATTGTAACCCGGACGATGCGTTCCACGAAGGGCACATTGTGCTCCACAGCCCAAAGCGTCGGGCCCGAGCCGATCTTTACCAGCCACGGCTTGCTCATCATTCGGAACAACCAGGCGGTTTTTTTTATCTCCCGGTTGGTGAGGTGAGAAAACGCAATTTCGGTGTTGGAAAAATCCACCAAGGGCAGGTGGGGATCGGTTGTCGGGTTGTTGGTTGCTGCACGCATCAGGTCCGGCTTAATCTGGTTGATAAAGAAAAAAAGTCATGTCTGCCAAATATCCCAAGCGGCTTCGGCCTGCAACTGCAACATTTCCAGTCCGTTTTTCACCGATGCGCCCCTGGCTCTGGCACGTTGCAAAAGTAGTGTTTCGGCAGGATTGTAAACCAAATCATATACCAAATGTCGTTCGTTGAGAAGGTCGTACGGAATGGGCGGGCAGGCATTTTCGTCGGGGTAGGTGCCCACGGGCGTAGCGTTTACGAGCAGCGTAAAATTGCTTGCCGTACGAGCGTTCAGTTCGTTGTAGGACATGCCCCCCTCGGTTTTTCGGGTTCGGGATACAAACTTGACGTTCACGCCCCATTTTTCCAAAACATGGCCCACAGCACGAGCGGCGCCACCAGTGCCGAGCACGACAGCCGGCATGCACTCCACTGGAGGGCCGTCCAACAGCGAAAACGAATGCTGATTCAAGCCGGGCCCGGGCATTTTGGCCATAAAAGGAGCCCAGCTCAACAGCGATTTTTCAAAACCAGTCACGTCTGTGTTGTATCCCTTCAGCCTACCGTTACGGATGCGTACGGTGTTCACCGCACCCACAGCCAGCGCCGTCGGGTCGAGGTCGTACAGGTAACGCAGCACAGATTGTTTGTGTGGAATGGTCACGTTCAGACCGCACAGGTCGGGATGTTCTGCCAGAAGATGGGGCAACTGCCGGATATCGGCCATCGGAAACAGGTCATAACGCGCGTCCGTTATCCCCTCCACAAGGAATTTTTTTTCAAAAAACTGTTTTGAAAAAGAATGGCCGAGCGGAAACCCAATGAGGCCGTATCGGCGCATCAGAAAAAATCTTTTAGGTTGGTGCTCATGCCAAAATGCAGGACACCGCCAGCGAGGTGGTAGGCCGCATAACCTACGTCAATACGAAATCGGGACACCCTGATGCCCACTCCCATAGAAAACCCGGCGAGGCTACGGTAATCTCGCACACTCAATTCCTGTTTGCGCAGGTGGTTGTAGCCCAATCGGATGCGGAATGACTCGTTACTCCCCAACAGAAACTCGCCGCTGAAAATGAAGTGGCGAAAAAAGTTGTCAATGCCGGAGTTCCCATCGGGTTCTTCATCGCCGCCGCCGAAAAGCAGGTTGTTGCCATCCTGCAAGCGGGGGTCGTCATGCCGGAGTTCCCACTGGTGCAGGTGGTGTGCGATTATGGTGAGCCGGAACGGCAGGTAGCGCAGGCGTTTACTAAAGCCAATCTGCAAGTCAAGCGGCAGGTTTTCGCGCAGGCCATCGTAGTTGGCTATTTGGGTGCCTACATTTCGCAATACAGCTGCCACCGAAAATAAACGGGATGTATCGGCGTACAATATGCCAGCATCGGCAGCCAGAGCAGTGGATTGATACACATCGAGGGTAGAAACGGCGAAACGGAGGTTTAGGCCGATGGACAGTCTGGGGCTGAGTTGTCGGGCACCGCCGAGCGTAAACGCCGTTTCAGAAGCGGCTATTTGGCCCAGTTTGTTGCCAAACTCGTCGGTCATGGGTATATCCCCGTATTTCATGTACTGCAAACCGCCGTGTACCGTAAACCCGATCTTGGGCAGATTCGTAGCGTAGGCTACATAGCCATGCTCAATGTCGGCGAGGAAAAAGTTGTGGTTAAACGACATCTGCCCGTCCATAAGCGGGTTTAGGGCAGCTGGATTGGCAGCTGCAAGCGCCACATCGTCGTCGCGAACGGTAATCTGCATGCCGCCCAGGCCCGTCACACGAGCCGAGGGGGGCAGGCTCAAAAACTGAAAAACATGTTGACCGCCCGTGATCTGGGCCGAAACACTGCTCGGCAAAAGACCAAGTGCCAACAAAACGAGGGCTGCCATTTTTTTGAAAAAGCCCGCTTTGCCAGGCAGAAGATAAAATCGTAAAGTCGTGTTCATGTCCGAATTGTTTTGCCCAACCAGAAGCCGTCGTATCATTTATTCACGCAACCAGATCGTGCTGCAGGCTCCCTTATGGCACACCATCCGGCGTTCGAGTTGCCCAAGAGTATCGTATAATTTTAGCGTATCGTGTTCATTGTCGCCGTCCAGGTAAAAACCTTCGGCCTTCAGGTTGCCGTTTTCGTGCCATTCTGTGAACGGGCCGTTTTCTTCGTTGTTTCGCATGTTCACTTTTTCTGACAACACACCCGACTTGTACCATTTCGTGCTCAACCCCTGAAGCACACCCTGTACGTACGCCTGTTCCAACTGTTTTTGGCCGTTTTCGTAGTACAAAACCAGTAGCCCGTGTAGAATCCCGTGCTTATAATCCTCCGTACGCTCCAATTTTCCATTCTGATAAAACATTTTGCGCACGCCATGCATGGTGTCGTTGACAAACTGCGCCTCTTCGATTAGGTACCCCTCCTGGTGAAAGCGCTGATAAAGTCCCTCCTTTGCGAAGTCTTTCTTGCGGCGTTGGTAGCGTTCAGTCTGGCCAAAATCATTTTTCATCTCCACCGTCTCGACCTTTGGGCCGCAGGCCGCAAAGACAAGCAAGAGAAAAATTCCGAGTGAAAAATTGTGCCGTGTCATCGTGCTTAGCCTGGTTTAGGAACGCTCTTAGTACGCCATTTTCAGCGTTTGCCGCCCCTGCAAGTAAGGAGAAACTGACATTGAAAGCGTATATTTTTTACCTTCGAGGGTTTCCAGTACCGAACCGTCTTGCAAAACCCGGTTGTTTTGCAGCGCGTCTTTTGCGGCATCGTACAACACAGCGTGCGCTTCCTGAAGGGTATGGTTAGACTTGACGATCTCCAGATCTGTCATGCCAAACTCTGGCAAACCGTACGTGTATGCACAGGCCTGGCCGCCATCCTGAAACATGCCGAAATAAACCCAGCAGTAAATTGGCAGGGTGTTCTGGTCGAGGTTTCGGGCGGCTTGCAAAAAAAATGCTTTCGACTGCAACAGGTATTGACCCGGAAGATAAATCGCGCAGGAGCGTGTGTTGTCCAGTACGGCGGCAACTACGCGGGTGTACAATTTGTACAATTGCAAGGCCTTGTTGGGTGCTCCCACTACAGTGACCACCACTTGCGCCAAGTGTTTGGGGGCTTCGGATTTGGCGGCGAGCCACATCCAGGCCCCTTCGGCAGCCGACCGTATTTCAGCAGGTGCCGCAGGGTAGTCCGTGTATGCCAGCATGATTGTTGCTCCTGTGGTGTACAGCGTGAGGTTTTTTCCGGAAACATTGGACGAGTCCAAACGAACGCCCCAGTCCTTTTTTATGGCGGAGGTCAAACCTGAGAAGTCAACGGCCTTTTTTTCGTTGAGCAATACGATGCCTGAAACGGCTTTGTTTTCGGCAGGTTTAGTCTTTTGAGCACAGAGGTTGATGCAGAGAAGTACACCAAATGTGGCAAGCAGGCACGATTTGTACATAAACGGTATCGGTTTGGGTGTGTGAGTGGGCGGTTAAAAAAACGTCCGTTTTTCGCGAGCCATGATGCGCAGCAGGCGGCAGCAACGGTAACGGTCGTCGCAGTATTCGGCGTGCAGCCAGTCTAATTGTGAAACAATGCTTTCGATACCGATCTCGTCGGCCCAGGCAAGCAGCCCCTTGGGATAATTGACTCCCTGGGTCATCGCCAGATCAATATCGTCGCGGTTAGCCACGCTCAGGTAGAATGCGTCGGCGGCCTCGTTGATCAGCATGGCTACGATGCGGGTCACGACTTGCTTGGCCAGCACTTCGTTCCGGATGGGTTCGGGCAGCACGGCGCCTTCGCGGTAGTCGTAAAACCCGCGCCCCGTTTTCCGCCCGAGGTAGTTGGCGTTCACGAGTCGTTTTTGGGTAAAAGACGGCTTGTAACGGGGGTCGAAGTAAAAGGAACGAAATACCGTTTCGGTGACGGTGTAGTTGATATCGTTCCCGATAAAGTCCATAAGTTCGAACGGCCCCATTCGGAAACCGCCCTGCTCGCGCATAGCCCAATCTATGGTGGCCGCATCGGCTATGCCCTCTTCGAGGATACGAAGGGCTTCACCATAGTATGGCCGAGCCACGCGGTTGACGATAAAGCCGGGGGTATCTTTGGCCAGCACGGTTGTCTTGCCCCAGCTGTCTATAAGTTTGCGTGCCCGTTCGATGACGGACACATCGGTTTGCAGAGCCGGAATGATCTCAACCAAGCGCATGAGCGGGGCAGGATTGAAAAAATGGATGCCGAGAATACGTTCCGGGTGTTTGAGCTGGGCACCCATTGCCGAAATGGACAAAGAGGACGTGTTGCTTCCGATGATCGTGTCGTTTTGCACCATAGCTTCGATGCCTTTGAACGCGATTCGTTTCAGTTCAATATCCTCCACAATAGCCTCGATCACGACCGAACAGTCACGGAAATCACTCATGTGATCGGTGTACTGAATCCGTCCGAAGATATTTTCGGATTCTTCCCTGGTCATTTTCCCTTTTTCCACTAAGGTATCCAGGGTAGCTTTCAGGTGTTTGCCTGACTTTTTCAGGGCGGGGGTCAAGTTGTCGCACACGACAACAGAGTGCCCGCGTGAGGCTGCCACCTGAGCGATACCGCTGCCCATAGCGCCTGCGCCGAGTATGCCTATGATTTCCATTCGAGTTGTAGTGTTTTGATTGTGCAGATGGTTTGGCGGCGCGAATGTAGGGAATACCTGAAGCAGCCTGCGTTAAACATGGTAAGTGGCCACCAGAATATTTAATTCTTTCAGGTATTGTTGTTTGATTGGCTCGCGCAACGTCCTGTTTGTCTGGGTGTGAAAATGGTGGGCGCCGAGAAAATTCACCTGAAGGCGGTTCCAGGACTGTTCGCCTTCCAGCAGGCCATATGCTGTCAGTTCCCGGAACAGCGAGTCGCCTATGCGGAAAAAATCAGCACGCCCCAGGTAATCGAGATCGGCATCGCAAATAATTTGTTCGAGCAGGTTGGTGGGCGATTGGGGAATTTTCGTGGCCATTATCATGCCGCAAACAGTTTCGATATCATCACTTGAATAGCCAAACCCAGGTAGGGAAGCGCGGGCAATAAGACAGCCTTCATATTCATGGCCAGCGTGCCTGTTGTAGACGAACCCGGCATCGTGGTAAAGGGCCGCCGTTTTGACCAATGCCCGCGAGTGCCCGCGAACGCCTTCGCTTTCGCACAAAGCCCTAGCCGCCGACAGCACGTCCAATGTATGGTGCAGCCCGTGGTAGAGCAGTTTGTCCGACAACTCGGTTCGCAGTCTTGCTAGGATATATAGTTTAGCGGCGCGGTAATCCATGGGTGCTGATCAGTGCCTCGATGAACGCCGCACCAAAATGCTTTGTTGGACGAGTGCGAGCGTAAAAGTCATGCTTTTCTGAAAATTAACTCTCCCGTGTGAAAATATTTTCAGCAAAGAGCCAATTTTGTGCCGCGTTCGCGCCATTTCACTTTTCACACAACAACTTTTCCACTTATGGATTTAATGAACTTGCTCCAAGGCCAGCTGTCTGATGACGTACTCAACCAGCTCAGCCAACAGATCGGAGCGCCAAAAGAACAAACTGCTTCAGCGGCAAATGGAATTTTTGCCACGCTAATCGGTGGCCTGGCTAACAACGCTACAAGTGAATCCGGCTTATCGTCGCTCATGACGGCACTCGACCGAGACCACGACGGTAGCGTTCTGGACGACCTGGTGGGTATGATTGGAAATATGTCTCAACAAGGTAATGCAGCCGGTACCATGAATGGCGCTGGCATTCTTGGCCACATCCTCGGCGACCGGCAAGAAACTGCTGCCCAACAAGTCAGCCAAAGCTCCGGCCTGAACATGGATCAGATCATGAAACTAATGCCTGTGCTTGCTCCCATCGTGATGGGCGCTCTGGGTCGTGCGAAGAATTCGGAAGGTTTCGATCTCGGCGGGCTGGCTCAGGTACTCATGGGGTCTGCTCAAAACGCTCAGTCGGGCGGCTTCGGCGATCTTATCGGCTCGGTACTTGGTGGCGTACTCAGCGGCAACCAACCGCAACAGCAACAACCGCAGCAAGACGGAGGCGGCCTGTTCGGCCAAATCCTGGGCGGTATTTTTGGAAAACGCTGAGCAAAGCATTGAAACACAAAAAAAAACGGGCTGCCTCCTAATCGGAAGCAGCCCGTTGTTTTATGAGTGAGCGGGTGAGAGAGTGAGAGTGGTGAGCGGGTGAGCATTATTGTTGCTCACTCGCTCACTCGCTCACCACTCTCACCCGCTTACTTCGCTTGTATCATCTTGCGCGTGGCGCTTTCCTTTGCTGTTTCCAGCGTGTAGTACAGTACGCCCGTAGCATTCAGAACCGCGCGGTCAACGGTAACGGCATTGTAGCCTTTGCCGAAGTCGCCACGCTGCGTGAACAGCATGCGGCCCGTCTCGTCGAAGATCGTCAGCGTAGCCGTCGTTGCCTCAGGCAGGTGGAAGCCGATTTGCGTCTTGCTCACAAACGGGTTCGGTGTGTTCTGGTACAACTCGAAGCCCAGGCCCGTGATCGTCTGACCGTTGGCACCGTTGAAGCGGAAACCAACCTGCAGGCGCTCAGCACCGGCGTTGTACGCCTCAGCCTTCGTGATGCGGCCCGATACACCCAGCATACGGCTCAGTTCGCCGGAAGCAGTGGCGCGGAACGTCAGTGCAAACTCGCCCTGAACGTCGCCGTCCCAACTTGTCGTCAGCGCCTTGTCGTCGGCGAATACACCGAAGTTGGCCAGGCTCATGTTGGCACCCGGCTTCACGTCAACGAGCTCCAGGCCCGTGTGGTTGAGGGTGAACTGGTAGCCCTGCACTTTCTCGGCAGCCTTGAAGTTCACCGTGAAGGTTTCGCCAGCTTTCACCGAGAGCGTCCCCTCCCTGTTGGGGAGGGTCGGGGTGGGGCTTACGTCGAACAACAAGGTGCCTGCCGTGCGGTCTTCTGTGCTCATCAGCGTGCTCGTCACGGCGTTGCCGTTAACGTCGCCCACTTTCATCGCAATGAAATCGGCATCGAATACACTTCCTTGTAAATTCGGGAACTGCTTCGTTTCCGGGAAGATCGTCTGGAACGGATTCTGGATATTCGGGAACGTGAACAACTTGTCCACAAAACGCCACGAGGTGTTGTTCGGCAGTTCGGTGTAGATACCGAGGATCAGTTTGCGCAGTTCAACGATATCGAACGTAGTGATCGAGCGGCTGTTGTTAGCGTCCGCAGAAACCATCTTGTACGGACTGCTGAGTGGTTCAAGGCCGAGAATGTGCTTGTTGATGAGCACCAGGTCGAACGTCGAAACGCCGTTCAGCGGATCGTTGTCTTTCAACGGTGTCACGGTGTAGTCGCTGCCGTAGGGAAGCCCGGATGTCAGATACATACCGCTCACGTCCGATTGGGCGGTAACATTGCCCACAGACACCGATGCGTCTTCAAGGCCGTTGGTAGCCTCGTTTTTCAGGGCACCGGCGACAGTGGCGTGTGTGGAGGAGCAGTTGTTCATGTTGTCTTGCACATCCACGAACGTGATGCAGAAGTCGGCGTTTCCGGCCAGGTCTTGCGACCACACTTCCACGTTCTGCTTGCCGAGATCGGCGCAGGTGAACGTCACCGTTTTCTGCGGGGTACCATCGGGGTTGAGCGGGAAGCCCGTTCCAGTGCCAGCACGGCGGATCGCCGTCACCAACTTGTTGGCTGGTGTGCAATTATCAGAAGTGCTGAGCAAGAAGTCATTTACGCCAAGTGCAATCATCTTAGTCGGCATGATGTTCACACTCAAGCCGTTGACGCACACAACAGTGGGCTTCTTGCAATCTTTGACCTCAAAAATGTACTCGCAGAACTGCTCGTTGCCGCAGCCATCTTCCACAAGCCATTTGATTTTATGTACGCCGTAGGGCAGTTCAGGTGTAACGAACGATGATTGTGCCTGCTGGGTGTTCCAGCGCACCGACGCGGATTTTTTAGTGCCGGTAGTCGTTGTTTGCAGGGCAAAGCCGTACTTCTGATTGGACGGTACCGGGCGGTGGTCAAACTCGCGAGGCGAACCGGGGCCGCCGCCGGCGTTGCCGAACGGAACGTTGTTCCAG
>JBJXEZ010000130.1:0-6810 GCA_046153695.1 Saprospiraceae bacterium | reverse complement strand
TGGTCATGGAGGGCAAGAATTTGGCTGGTATTTTTTCGGAACGCGAGTATGCGCGCAAAGGGATCCTCGTGGGACGAAAAGCCAAAAGCACCCCGCTGCAAGAGGTCATGACCCTTGAAGTCCATACCGTCACCCCCGAAATGGACATCGAAGACTGTATGCAATTGTTTAGCGACAAGCGCATTCGACACCTTCCCGTGTTGTCTGACGGCAAGGTAATAGGTATGCTCAGCATAGGCGACATTGTAAGCGCCATCATGGAGGAGCAAAAAACGCATATCGAGTTTCTGGAACATTATATAGCCGGACAATAAGGCTGTATTTTTTTAGACTAATTGTTTGATTGTCAACTTTTTACAAGTTACATACCTATGGACATACTCATTGTCGCAGTGTTTATCCTGGGATACGCACTCATTGCACTCGAACATCCCATTAAAATCGACAAAGCCGCTTCAGCACTGCTCACCGGTGCCGTTTGCTGGGTTATTTTAGCGTTTGGTATAGAAGGCATGCCAGTCTATAGCGATATAGTTGCCGCTCACCCGGACACCCGAGCGTACATCTCGCACGAGCTGTTTGAACACCTCGGCAAAATCGCGGAAATCCTGTTTTTCTTGCTCGGTGCCATGACCATTGTGGAATTGGTGGACGTGCATGATGGCTTTCGTGTCATTACAGACCGCATCGCCACCAAAAATCGCGTAAAATTGCTTTGGATAATTTCCTGGGTCACTTTTTTTCTATCCTCCGGGCTTGATAACATGACATCTGCTATTATCATGTGCGCTTTGTTGCGGAAGCTCATACAAAAGAAAGAGGACTTGTGGCTATTTGGCGGCTTCGTGATCATTGCGGCCAATGCCGGCGGCGCCTGGTCTCCCATCGGCGACGTGACCACGATCATGCTCTGGATCGGCGGCCAGGTGACAACGTTCAATATTATGGCCGCCACTTTCCTGGCTTCGGCAACTTGTATGACCGCACCCCTGCTGGCCGCAACATTTATTTACCGCAAAAAGGAAGGTGAGGAAAAGATGGAAGAGGTCGAGATCAAAACGGCGAGCGTTACGACGCCTTTCGAGCAGAAGATGTTGTTTTTCCTCGGCGGTGCATCACTTCTATCAGTGCCTGTGTTTAAAGCCATAACCCATTTGCCACCTTATATGGGCATACTCTTGTCTGTGGGTGTATTGTGGTACGTCACTGAACTGATCCACCGGGGGAAAGACCCGGATATACGCAAAGATTTGACGGTTTCGGCCATGTTGCACCGCATTGATACCCCGGCTGTGTTGTTTTTCCTGGGAATACTCCTCGCGGTGGCTTCGCTCAACAGTTCAGGGCATCTGCAACTTATGGCGACAGTGCTCGACAAAACTTTTGGCGGCGTTTATGTCATCAATACGATGATTGGCTTGCTTTCGGCCCTTGTGGACAATGTGCCGCTTGTAGCCGCCTGCATGGGCATGTATGACTTGACTACCTTCCCGCCCGACCACGATTTCTGGCAATTGCTCGCTTATTGCGCCGGCACGGGCGGCAGTATACTGATCATCGGCTCGGCAGCAGGCGTGGCCTCCATGGGAATTCTGAAAATAGACTTTCTCTGGTATATGAAAAACATCTCGCTGTATGCCGCAATAGGGTATTTTGCAGGTATCGGGGTCTATTATTTGCAGCATCATTTTTGATTGCATAAATACGAATAACACGATACCTGTCAGCCCCGAGGTTTTTGAGGCTGCTGATCTGAATCGTCGCTACAGTCGTCAAAAAAAGCCACCTACATCAGTTGGACAACCTTGTCCTTCGAAAAGCGGTACTCAAAATCAGTATAGAAAGTACAGACACGTAACTTTCACATTTAGAGCAAATTGAAGGTCGAAAAAAAACAGGGCCAGCAAAACGCAATCGTTCGCTGGCCCTGTTTTGTTGATTTATACTATCAAAATCAGTTCAATGTATAGCGGACGCTGAGTGCCCCGTAACCGCCACCAAAGCCACTGCCAAAACCATTGAGGAAAAAGTGTGGTACCCAATCGGCAGACAAGTTGATGGGCGCGTCGGCAAATTTGTAGTCGAGGCCGAGCGTACCTAAAAGGCCGATACTGGTGCTCGATCCGCCAGCGAAACCCTCATCGTAGGTCCAGAAAAAGACAGAAGCACCTCCGCCAAAATACCATTTCAGCCCGTTTACGCCAGAAATATCAGCGTGGTGCTCATACAAACCAGCAACGTTAAACCACTTGTAGCCAGAAAAGGAACGGAAGCCTCCGAAAACCTCGATAGCGCCCTGATCGTTGATAAATGTTTTGTAGGAGATGGAGACAGGATAGCCAAGGCGCAAACCAATGGCCGATTTGTACTCCTGGCCGTAGGAGATCGCAACGCACCCGATCAGAAGGGCTAAGACGAATACTAATTTTTTTGCATTCATGTTTTTAGTAATTACAGTTTAGTTAATGCGGCAAATTTATGCATAGTTCAGAATTAAAGCGGCAAGGTCGTGACCATTTTCTTTGCACAGTACCTGAAAAGCCTCAACTTCGCCGATATTTTTTTGCCCATGAAAATAGCCGTGTTTCCGGGGTCATTTGATCCGATTACTATTGGCCACATTGACCTGGTCGCGCGTGCCGAACCGCTTTTCGATCAGATCGTTGTGGCTGTCGGGGTCAACACCACGAAGAAATACCTGTTCTCTCTAGAGCAACGATTAGAGTGGCTGCAGCAGGTTTTCGGCACCAATCCCAAGATACGGGTGGCGCATTTTCAAAACCTGACGGCCCATTATTGCCAACAAATTGGCGCCAAATACTTGTTGCGGGGGTTACGCAACGGCTCTGACTTCGATTATGAAAAAACGATTTCCCAGATCAATCATATCGTGGGCGGTGGCATCGAAACAGTGTTTTTGATCGCGCAGCCTGATATGTCGCACATCAGCAGCACCATCGTACGCGAAATCATCCTAGGCGGCGGCGACGCGACTCCGTTCATTCCCCAGAATATCCGAATTCCATGACTGTCTTCACTCCATCACTCAAACACGCAATGTTGAATGTCTGACGCTATTTTTCAAGTACCGCACCCCGTTAACGAGCCCATCCTGAACTATGCACCAGGGTCAGCAGAGAAACATGCTCTTAAAAAAGTCTTGGCTGAACTGAAATCTTCACCCCGCGATGTACCTATGTATATTGGCGGGCGGCACATTTTTACCGAGAAAAAAACGGCGATCCGCCCGCCGCATGAACTCGCCCACACTTTAGGGCACCATGCCGTTGGCACTGCCGACCACGTTCGTGACGCTATTGCCGCCGCGCTGGCCGCCAAACCGGCATGGGAAGCCATGCCCTGGCAAGACCGGGCAGCCATTTTCCTCAAGGCAGCCGACCTGCTTGCCGGGCCGTACCGGGCAAAAATGAACGCTGCCACCATGCTTTGCCAAAGTAAAAGTGTGTTCCAGGCAGAAATTGACTGTGTTTGCGAACTGGTTGATTTTTGGCGCTACAACGCCTGGTTTATGCAGGAAATCTACAAACAACAGCCTTTGAGTGTGCGCAATACATGGAACAGGACGGACTGGCGCCCGTTAGAGGGCTTTGTTTTTGCGCTAACACCTTTTAATTTTACGTCTATTGCCGGCAACCTGCCCACCGCGCCGGCTATGCTCGGCAATGTGGCGGTATGGAAACCCGCACAATCGCAGATTTATTCCGCTGCGGTAATCATGGAAATTTTGGAAGAGGCCGGCCTGCCACCTGGCGTTGTCAATCTGGTGTATGTGGATGGAGCGACCATCGGTGACATAGTTTTTAAGCATCCTGATTTTGCCGGTCTGCATTTCACAGGTAGCACAGGCGTGTTCCAGTCCTTGTGGAAAACCATCGGTTCAAACCTGTCGATGTACAAATCCTACCCGAGAATTGTCGGCGAAACCGGAGGCAAGGATTTTGTAGTGGCGCACGCTTCCGCCGATGCCAAAGCCGTTGCTGTGGCACTTGTACGTGGCGCGTTTGAGTTTCAGGGACAAAAATGTTCTGCCGCGTCGCGGGCCTACATCCCGCGCAGCATTTGGCCAAATGTCAAAGAATACCTGCTGGCCGATCTGCGCGATATGAAAATGGGCAACCCGGAGGATTTTACCAATTTTTTCAACGCGGTAATTGATTCGAAGGCGTTTGACAAAATATCGGCATATATCACTGCGGCAAAAGAATCTGCCACGGCAAAAGTGATTTCGGGCGGAAATTTTGACAAATCCAAGGGTTATTTTATCGAGCCGACTGTGATTGAATCATCTGATCCGCACTATGTTACGATGTGCGAAGAAATATTCGGGCCGGTGTTGTCCGTGTATGTTTACGATGATGAACGCTATTTGGAAACGCTCGATTTGGTCAACACCTCTTCGCCCTATGCCCTTACAGGGGCGGTGTTTTCGCAAGACAAAGTCGCGCTTGCACTGGCTGACCAAAAGCTGCGCCACGCCGCAGGAAACTTCTACATTAATGACAAGCCTACCGGTGCTGTGGTCGGGCAACAACCCTTCGGTGGCGGGCGTGCATCGGGCACCAACGACAAAGCTGGTTCCATGCTGAACATGTACCGCTGGTTGTCGCCAAGAACAATCAAGGAAAACTTTGTGCCGCCAGTGGATTATCGATATCCATTCCAGCAAGAGGCATGATCTGGAACGAGAAACGGGTTCCCCAAGTAATTGGGAAACCCGTTTTCGTTATGTGCGGGAAGCGAGACTCGAACTCGCATGCCCGTGAAGGCGCACGCCCCTGAAACGTGTGCGTCTACCAATTCCGCCATTCCCGCAAAGGTGCGTTTTCAGAAGCGGGGGCAAAGATATGCGCACACTATGCACTGGCAAATTTTTTTTGAAATCATGTGCAAGTTTTTTTCCGGGCATTGCCAATTGGATCAGAAAAGTAGGAATTCTGCCACACTTGCCTACTTTTGCTGTTACCAAATCAGCTTGTTTTTATGAGAAAATTATGTCCATTGGCATTGGCAATCGTGGTTGCCATGCTGCCAGCGTTGCCCATGTTTGGCCAAAGTGAAATAACCAGGCCGCCAAGTGTCCTTGATCACCTGACCAAGGAAGAGGGCGCTAAAATTCAACTCAATTTGGAAATGGCTGCTTTGCTTCAAAACCGAAAAAAAGCAGATTACATCTCGGCCACTTTGACGGATGCAACCGGCCAAAGCTTCAATCTGGAAGTACGGACACGTGGAAAGTTTCGCCGCAGGCGTTGCGAAATACCCCCGATCAAACTGAAGTTTCTCAAAACAGGGCTTGAACAAGCCCAATTGGACACCATGAACGAGATAAAACTCGTGTTGCCCTGTGCAAACAAGGAAGCCGATGAAACGCTCATAGTGCGAGAATACCTGGTGTACCGGATGTTCGAAAAACTAAGCCCCAACTACTGTGTTCGCGCCCGGTTGGTGCAATTGCAACTCAAGGATAAAGCCAAAAAACGTCCTCAAAAAATGCTGGCTATGCTGGTCGAGCATGAAGAAGAGGTTTCGGGCCGCATGTTCGGGACTGTTGTACAGGAATGGGGAATTAAGCCGGACCGGTTGGACGGAGACCAGGCGGCGCTTGCGATATTATTTCAGTTCCTGGCAGGAAACACGGATTGGGACCTGACATCCTGCCGCAACATTATGCTCATCCAACCGCCTGACAGCGGTGCATTGAAAGTCATTCCTTACGATTTTGACTTTTCAGGCTTGGTGGCAGCTCCTTATGCGTCGCCTAATTCGGAATGTAACATTCGATCGGTGCTCGACCGGTGTCTGATGGATTACGGAGTCTCGCCCGAAGCATTCCAAGGTGCCCGAAAAAAAATATTCGAGGCCAAGGCTGCTCTGTACAACGAATGTATTAACCCTTTCCTGCCCGCCGATGCTGCGAAGGATATGAGCAGATATTTGGACATTTTCTTTGAAGCACTTTCGGCTGATACAACCGAAATTCCGTCGCGGTTGGAATTTCCCAGACAGTAACATCTGCCATGCGTTTTCTCATCGTTCAAACCGCCTTTATTGGCGATGTCGTGTTAGCCACCCCCGTAGTGGAAAAACTGCGCCGGTTTTTCCCCGAAGCAGAAATTGACTTCTTGCTCCGAAAAGGAAATGAGCGGCTGCTTACCGACCACCCACACATCCGGCGGGTTTGGATTTGGGACAAAAAAAAGGAAAAACACAGGGGACTGCTGCGGCTAATACTCGCCATGCGTGCTGAGCATTACGATTGGGTCATCAATTGCCACCGGTTTGCCGCATCAGGGTTGGTCACGGTTTTTTGTGGCGCCCGTCACACCATTGGTTTTCAAAAAAACCCGCTTTCATGGCTCTTTGGGCAACGTATGCCCCATAGATTTGGAACAGCACAGCGCCCGTTACACGAAGTCGATCGCAATTTGAGCCTGATCGAACACCTGACGGACAAGTCTTTTGAACTGCCGCGCTTGTACCCCTCCGAGGATGATACTGCAAAGGCCCGGATGTTTGCCCAAAACAGGAATTATGTCTGTATCGCTCCAACCTCGGTGTGGTATACCACGCAGTTCCCCATGCACAAATGGCTGGAACTGATTGAACGTTTGCCCTCTAACCTAGGTGTTTTTCTTCTCGGCGGGCCAGACGACATAGAGGCTTGCGAGCGGCTTGCCCAATCAGCCAATCGCCCGGGTGTCCAAAATTTGGCTGGCCGTTTGAGTTTTTTGGAGTCAGCAGCACTGATGCGCGATGCCACGATGAACTATGTCAACGATTCGGCCCCCA